>JAYTBY010000625.1:0-15417 GCA_043736755.1 Planctomycetota bacterium
CGAGTCGATGGTTCGCTGTACGAGATCGAGGCACCGCCGGCGCACTTGGCGCAGGCGCTCATCGCACGGATCAAGGTGCTGGCTGATCTCGACATCGCCGAGACGCGCATGCCGCAGGACGGACGCATCGAACTCGCGATCGACGGTCGGCCCGTCGACTTGCGCGTCGCCTCGATCCCGGGCGTTTCGGGCGAGGGTTGCGTACTGCGCGTCCTCGACCGGAGCGCGGTGAGCCTCGACCTCGCGACGCTCGGACTCGAGGCCGAGGACCGCGAGCAACTGCAACGCTTGACGCGGCTTCCGCACGGCATCGTGCTCGTCACGGGGCCGACGGGATCGGGCAAGACGACGACGCTCTACGCGATGCTCCAGGAAGCGAATCAGCCCGATCTGAAAATCATCACGGTCGAGGATCCGGTCGAGTACGACATCGAAGGCGTCGTGCAGATCCCGATCCACGACGACATCGGCGTGACGTACGCGTCCGTGCTGCGTACGGTCTTGCGTCAGGACCCCGACAAGATCCTGATCGGCGAGATTCGCGACGGCGAAACAGCGTCGGTCGCCGTCGAGGCGAGCCTCACCGGCCACACGGTGTTCTCGACGCTGCACACGAACGACGCACCGGGCACGATCACACGCCTCGTCGACATGGGCGTCGAGCCGTTCCTCATCACGGCGACGCTCGAAGCCGTCGTGGCGCAGCGACTCGTGCGTTCGGTCTGCGTGGCGTGCAAGGACACGTACGAGCCCGACGACGAGCTCTTGATGGAGCTCGGACCCGACGCGGACCTCGTGCGCGGCCGGAAGCTGTCGTTCGGCAAGGGTTGCGCCGCCTGCCACCACACGGGCTACCGCGGGCGCACGGGGATCTTCGAGATCCTGCACGTCGGCGAGGAGATCCGGGCTGCAATCTTGCGCCGTGCCTCGACCGGCGAAATTCGCGACGCGGCGAGCCGCGCCGGGATGAGAACGCTACGCGACGTCGGCGTCCAAGCGATGCTGGCTGGTCGAACGACCATCGAGGAAGTGCTGCGCGAGACGGCGCGGTAGGAACGGACGAGACAGCCTGATGGCCAAGAAGATCCAACGCTCGGGCGCGCGCCCCACAGGTCCTACTGCTCCGACGGGGCGTGACGAAGCTTCACCCGAAGCGTCACCGCGCCGAGCGCGCGGTCGCATTCGGCCGCGGCAGGTTACGGACTTCACGGTCCAACTCGCGACGCTCACCGAAGCGGGCATCCCGATCGTCAAGGCGCTCATGATCCTCGAGGGCCAGATGCGGCCCGGGCCGTTCAAGGCCGTGCTGCAGGACGTCGTCGAGGACGTCACGTCCGGCACACCGCTTTCCGAGGCACTCGAGAAGCATCCGCGCGCGTTCGATCGGCTCTACGCGAACATGGTGCGCGCCGGCGAGGCGGGAGGTGTGCTCGGCCTCGTGCTCGAGCGCCAGGCGAAGTACCAAGAAAGTGTCGAGACGATCAAGGCGAAGGTTCGCAACGCCACGATCTACCCGACCGTGATCGTCTCCGTCGCCGCAATGGTCATCGCCGCCGTCATCGTCTTCATCATCCCGCGCTTCGAAGAGATCTTCCGCTCGTTCGGCATCGATCTACCGCGGATGACGCAAATTCTGCTCGACGTCTCGCGCTTCTCCGTCGATCGCTGGTACGTCGTATTCGGATTGCCGATCGTTCTCGGTGTCGCGCACTTCATGGCGCTGAAGCGGAGCTACGCGTACCGCTACCGCGTCCACAAGATCATGCTGAAGCTGCCGCTCGTCGGGCCGATGCTCTCGAAAGCGCTGATCGCGGCTTTCACGCGCAACTTCGGCACGCTCGTGCAAGCCGGCGTGCCGCACCTCGATGCGCTCGGGATCGTGCGCGACGCTACGCGCAACGAGGTCCTCGCCGAAGGCGTCGAGTCGATCCGCAAGACCGTGCGCGAGGGTGAAGGCATTGCGCGTCCGATGGGGGAGACGGGGCTCTTCGACGACCTCGTCGTGAACATGGTCGACGTCGGCGAGGCGACCGGCGAGCTCGATCGCATGCTCCTGAAGGTCGCCGATGCGTACGAGGTGCAGGTCGATCGACAGATCGATTCGCTCTTCAAGGTGATCGAGCCGATGCTGCTCATCGTGGTGGCGGCCTTCGTGGGCTTCATCGTGGTCGCACTGTTCCTCCCGCTCCTCGAGATCATGAATACGATCGGCAATGCCTGATCCAGCGCGCGCGAGCGCATCACGCGGAGAGGGGGAGGCCGAGTGAGGCTCTCCCTGCGCGTCCGCGTGCTCGCGATCGTCACGGCGGCGAACCTCGCTGTGTTCGGCGGCGCGCTGTGGGTCTCCTCGAGTGAGATCCAGTCGCGCCTGCGCAGCGACTACGAACAGAGTCTCTCCGAGGCGTCACGAGTGCTCGCCGACCGGCTCCAGTCGACCGTCGACCAAGGTGGCGGTATCCGCGTCGCGACGATCCTCGGATGGCCGCTGTGGCGTTACTTCGACGACGCGCTGATCCTCCACCGCAGCATCGACGTCGACGAGCGCGGCCGCATCCATCCGCGCGGCGCATGGCTCAATCCGCTCGGACGATCGCGGCGCGGCGTAGCCATCGACGAGGGTCTCGTGCTCGCCGACGTCACGCGTGTGATCCAAGACGGAGTGCCACGTGCGAGTCTGGGCGGCACAGCTGTACCGATCCGCGACGCGAATGGAGAGATCTGGGGCGGGTGCTGGTTCACGCTCGCGCCTTTCCAGCCGCCGGCCATTCCCTTCGACGTCATCTTGTCGGCGTTCCTCGTTTCGACCGTGCTGATGACGCTGGCGACCGTGTGGATCTTGCGCCGATCGGTCCTCGATCCCGTGGACCGACTCGCCGCGGCTTCGCGCCGTCTCGCAGCGGGAGAACTCTCGGCCCGCGCGGGTCCAGACCTCTCGGCGGGAGAACTCGGTGATCTCATCCGCACGTTCGACGTGATGGCCGGGCAGATCGAGGGCTTCGACGCGCACCGCGCGCGGGAAGTGCGCGCAGCAACGGAGCAGGTGCGTCGCGCCGAAGCCGCTGCCATGACGCAGCGCCGTCTCGCGGCGACGGGCGAGCTCGCCGCCGGCATCGCGCACGAGATCAACAACCCACTCGGCGGACTGATCAACGCGGTCGATGCACTCGAGCGCGGCGACCTTCCGCCCGCGAAACGTGTGCAATACCATGGGCTCCTGCGCTCAGGGCTCGAACGGATCCGCACGACGGTGGGGCAACTCTTGCGCTTCACGCCGCGCACCGCGCGCGCGGTGCCGCTGGCGCTCGTCGAGCCGGTTCTCGACGCGATCGCGCTCGTGCAACATCGGGCCAGCGCGCTCGGCGTCGAGGTCCGCCTCAAAGGCACGGCGTCTCGCGATGACGCCGACGTGATCGACGAGCTGCGCGCTTTGCCGCCCGTGCTGGGCGAAGCGCACGAGCTCGGTCAAGCCATGCTGAACCTGCTCGTGAACGCGCTCGATGCGATCGAGACGCAAAGCGACGGTCACCGCGGCTGTCACATCGACGTGCGGCTCGGTCGATCCGGTGAGTTCGTCGTCATCGTCGTCGAGGATGACGGACCGGGTGTCTCCGACGAGGATCTCCCGCGCATCTCGGACCTCTTCTTCACCACGAAGGAAGTCGGCAAGGGGACGGGGCTAGGACTGGGCCTCGTGCACCGCGTCGTGCGCGACCATGGCGGCGAGGTGCACCTCGCGAGCCCGTCGGGACGTGGGCTCGTCGTCGAGATCCAGATTCCCATCTGGCACCCCAGCAACTCGGCAGCGCGAGAGCGCGCGTGAACGCGAGTGCGTTCGCGTTGCCGCTGCTCCTCGCCGCGTCGGCTTTCTTCAGCGCCAGCGAGACGGCGCTCTTCACTCTGACCGACGCCGAACGCCGTCGAGCGGGGCCCAAGGTCGCGCGACTCCTCGCGGATCCGCAGGCGCTGCTCGTCACGGTTTTGCTCGGCAACTTGCTCGTGAACGTCCTGTTCTTCTCGTTCGCGGCGGACCTCTTCCCGCACGACGAGGCGCACGAGACGGCACTGCTTGGCGTCGCAGCGCTGTTCGTTCTCGTGCTCTGTGGTGAGCTCCTCCCGAAAGCCGTCGCGCTCCAGGCGCGCTTTGGGATCGCCCGCTTCGCCGCGCCGCCACTCGTCTTCCTCGTCGGCGTTCTCGGTCCACTCAGGCGCGTCCTCCAGCGTGCGCTCGAACTGTTGATGCGCGCGTTGGGCGACGCGGCCCGTGAAGAGGCCGGCGTGAGCACGGACACGTTGGCCGAAGTGCTGGAACAGAGCGCACGCAGCGGACTCATCGACGTCCGCGAGGCCGACCTCCTCTCCGAGGTCGTCGAGCTCGAGGGTATTCGCGTAGCCGAGATCCTGACGCCGCGCGTCGACATGATCACGCTCGATCTCTCCGATCGTGACGAGGAACGGCGTTGGTTCCAAGTCGCGCGCGCGCTTTCGAAACGTCACACGTGGATGCCCGTCGTGCGCGGCGGCGCCGACGACGTCGCGGGCCTCGTGCGCCTGCGCGACGTGCTCGCCCATCCGGAGGCGTCGCTCGAATCGCTCGTGCAACCCGTCGTGTTCGTGCCCGCGCTCGCGAGCGTCCTCGACCTCCTGCGCACTCTGCGCGCATCGGGCGCGGCGGAGGCCGTTGTCGTCGACGAGTACGGCGGCACCGCCGGGATCGTCACGCTCGAGAACGTGTTCGAGGAGATCGTCGGCGACTTGCGCGTCGAAGGCGAACGAGAATCACCGCCTGTGACGGCGATCGGCGATGGGCGCTTCCGCGTGTCGGGCGAACTTTCGATCCGCGATTGGAACGAGCAGTTCGGTCGCGAAGTCGTGCCCGCTGGGTTCGAGACCGTCGGAGGTCTCGTCGCGGCGTTGCTGGGCCGCATCCCGCGCGAAGGCGACGCCGTCTCGATGGGCGGCATCCAGATCACGGTGCGTACGGTTCGCGGTCGTCGCGTCGAAAGCGTGGACTTGCGCGTTCTCGCGGATGAGCCGGAGAGAGTTCGCGCGGGAGCAGCCGCGTGAACACCGCCCTCGAAATCGCGATCTTCGTCGCATGTCTGCTCGGAACCGCCGTGTTCGCAGGTACCGAGACCGCGTTCTACCGCGTGTCGCGCGTGCGACTCGACATGGAAGCGCGGGCCGGCAGTCGCGCGGCGCGTATCGTGCAACGACTCGGACGCGATCGGACGGTGCTCGTGATCGTCTTCGTGCTGGGCGTCAACCTGTGCGTGGAGATTCTCACCTGGCGCACGGAAGCAGCGCTGCACGCGCGCGGCATCCCGGAGGCGGGCGTCGATCTCGTCCTCTCGTTCGTCCTCGTTCCGATCGTCTTCTTCGGGGCCGAGTTGTTTCCGAAAGACCTCTTCCGCCGGCGGCCGCATGCGGCACTTCGGTTCACAGCCGGCTTCATCCTCGCCGCGCGCATCGTTCTCGCCCCGCTCATCTGGATCCTCGCGTTCTTCGCTCGGCTCGTCGCGCGGCTCTCCGGCGGGGAAGGCCTCGAGGCGGGGTCGCAGGGTCGCGAGGCCGTCCTCGGATTCCTGCGCGAGGGGACCGAGAGCGGCGCGATCCCGCGCCACGCCGAAGAGATGGCGCGCAACGTCCTCCTCCTGCGTTCGATCCCCGTCGAGCGCTGCATGGTGCCGTGGAAGGATGTCGTGCGCCTGCGCTCCGATGCCAGCGCTGCGGCGGCCTACGGCACGGTCGCGGCCGCGCTCCACACGCGGATTCCGGTCGAGGGCGGGGACGGCGTCGTCCTCGGGTACGTGCACCAGCTCGACGTCCTGGGCGACGGCGAGGGGGCCTCGATTCTCGATCGGCTGCGGCCGATCCCGGTCCTGGCTGCCGATCTCCCGGTGGATCGCGCCTTGGGGCGCCTGCGTGCTGCCGGTCAGCGTTTGGCGATCGTCGGCAGCCGCGAAGCGCCGGTCGGGATCGTGACTCTGAAGGACCTGCTCGAGGAGATCTCGGGGGACCTCGCCCGCTGGTAGTTCCGCCGCGAGCGGTCACCGCCGCCGCCGGCCGGGGTAGGGGCGGCGCCGAGGGCTGGCCGCAACGCTCGCCGCTCTCTAGGATGCCTACTCGTTTCCTCTCGGAGTCACCGGGGAGTCCGCCATGCGCCGCAACACTTTCTTGGATGGTCAAGCCGCGCTGCTCCTCGTGGGGAGCGCGCTCCTGGCCGTCGGTCTGGCTCTGCCGGGCAACGCCTCGCTGCAATCCACGGGTGGTGACGACCCGCCCATCCCGCCGAACTCGCAGGCGGATGCGCGCAACACGCCGTTCGCCTCGCTGGGCAACGCCGACTCGAACGGTCAGATGATCGCGGTCACGGGCATCGACCTGACCGGCACGTCGATCCTGTACCTCGTGGACACCGAGAAGAAGCAGCTGGCGATCTACCAGGCGACGGGCGGCACCGAGTCGATGCAGGGCGTCAAGCTCGTCGGCGCGCGTCGCATCGACCTCGACCTGCAGCTCGAGGGCTTCAACGACCGCTCGCAGTATCCCTACGACGAGCTCGAGCAGCGTTTCGCGAAGATCCGCGGCGGCTCCAAAACCGGCAAGTAGCGCAGCGCTTTTGCCTCGAATCACCCGGGCGGCGCTGCCGCTCGATCCCCGACCCAACTTCGTTCCAGCGACCCCCCCAGGAACCTCCGTGGCCGAAAAGGACCAGTTCTACAGCTTCGAAGAGGCCCTCAAGGAGCTGCGCCTCAAGGAGGAGGAGCTCAAGCGCCTCGTCTCCGAGGGCGAGATTCGTGCCTTCCGCGAGGGCGACACGATGCGCCTGCGCCGGACCGACGTCGAGACGCTCCGTAGCGAGCTGACCGGCGGCGAAGTCGTCGATCTCGGCGACCTCAAGGAAGACCTCGTCTTCGAGGACGACGTCGAGCTGGCCGAGGACGCCGGTCTCGCGACCCAAGAGATCGGGATGGCCACCGAGGAAATCGGCGGCGTCGACACGGTCATCGAGGAACCCGCAGAGGACGAGGCACGCACGGCGCGCCGCGCGCCGGCCGTCGTTCGCGAGCCGGTCGAAGTCGAATCCTATGAAGGTGGCGGCCTGCGCTTCGTGCTCGTCGTGACCAGTATTGTCCTCGTTCTCGGCCTGCCGCTCGCCCTCGCGGTGAGCACGGGCAAGATGAACGCGGTTGCGAGCGCGATTTCCGGTCTGTTCCGCTGACGTCGCACGGTTCGCTGCGACAACGACTTGCGCGCGTGCGCGCGCAACGCGTTGGATTCGTCGCGCGTCCTTGCAAGAGTCGGATTCGTCGAGCGCGATCCCCGCGCTGATCCCCGCGCGGGATCGGCACGGTGTCGTCGCCGGAGATCGAGGACGTTCACGCCGCGTGCGCGACGACCTCGGAAATCCGGTCGCCGCGCGAGACAAGTGCGGAGCCCGAGATGCGGACGCGTGTCCGCGCCGACTCCGCGTACGTGTGTCATCGCCGGCAGCGCCCAGCGCCGTCGGCCAGATCGAGGACTTCCGGAATGCATTTCTCCGGGAAAGCACTGCTTTTCGCCGTCGTTTGCGTCACGAGCTCCGCCTGCGTCACGCAACGACAGTACGACGACGCGGTCGAATTCGGCCGCAACCAACAAACCCTGCTCCACGAGCGTGAGCAGCAGATCGCTCAGCTCGAAGCGGAACGTGACCGCCTGCGCCGCGAGATGGCGGCGAACGGGGTCTCCGCGCTGTCCGAAGCCGGCTACGGGGGCGATCTCGAGTCGCGGCTCTCCGAGCTGCAGTCGAAGATCGACGGTCTCGGCCGACCGATGGGCGACATCGAGCGCATCGAGGTCGATGGGGGCTACGTCCTGTTCGTGCAGGACCGCATCCTGTTCGCCTCGGGTTCCTCGGACCTCTCCGAGGAGGGTCGCAAGACGATCCAGAAGTTGGCCGACGAGATCGAGAAGGCGCCGCACGGCCGGCTTCAAGTTCGCGGCCACACGGATAGCGACCGGGTTTCGAAGCCGACGACGATGGAGCGCTTCCCGCACGGGAATCTCCAGCTCTCCGCCGCACGGGCGGTCGAGGTCGCGGCAGCGCTGATCGTCACGAAGCGCGTGGACTCGAAGGACGTGACGGTGGCCGGTTTCGGCCAGTACGAACCCATCAAGCCCAACGACTCGTCCGACAACAAGCGCTTGAACCGCCGCGTCGAGATCTTCGTCGCCGACGGTGCGGGCACGCGCGCGGCGAGCGCCGGCAAGTAAGCACGCGACGAGCGGGCGAACCGTCTCGTGAGACTCGGCGCGGGAACTCCCCGCGCCGAAATTGCGCCTGTTCAGGCGTCGGTGGCGGCATTTCGTCACTGGCCGCCCGTAACTCGCCTCGCGCCACCAATCCTGCGCAGCCAGCCGACGGGATCCGTTACGATCCCGCCGACTCGCATGTTCTCGGACTTCTGGAAGCTCCAGATCGGAAGCACGGGCCGCCGAATCACGGTGCGCTCGGCCTTCCCGTTTCTAGGCCGGGAAGAGCTGCGGCGGGCAAGCTCACCGTCGCGCAGCGCCGGTCCGAAGTGCGCGCTCAGCGCCGAGCGCACGTGCGTGCGCAGGGCCGGTCGCACGTCCGCGCGAAGCGCCAGCCGCACGTCCGCGCGAAGCGCCAGCCGTAGGTGCGACTCGGGTCGTGCACGCTTGGCCTGGGCGGCCAGTGCGGGCGCCCTTCTTCTCGCGGCATGTGGCACGCCCGAGGTCGATCCGACGACCGCGCTAGCAGGTCTCGACCGTCTGGCCTTCGTACCCGCCGGGGAGTGTCGTCTCCTCGGACGCGACGGCGTCGAGGTTCGCGGCGTCACCACGGTCGCGCTTCTCGTCGAGCGGTACGAAGTTTCGCGCGCGGAATGGTCGCTTTGGCCTGGTTCCCGTGAGGCGGAGTCCACGTCGATCTTGCCGAGCTTCGTCGAGGCTTGGCCCGATGCGGTCCCCACCTGGCCGGCGTCCGGCATGACCCTCCTCGAGGCGCGCGCTTTCGCGAGCGCGCACAACATGCGCTTGCCCACCGCCTCCGAGTGGATCCGCATCGCGGCGGGAACGCGCGGCCAACCGTTTCCCTGGGGACTCGCGCGCGCGAGCGCCGTCGCGAACACGGCCGAGCTGGGCCTGGGTCGCCCGGTCCCCGTGGGTGCGTTCGAGCAGGGTGCCTCGCCCGACTCGATCTACGACCTCCTCGGCAACGTCGCGGAATGGGTCGAGGACCCGCTGCCTCTCGCCGCCGGTGCGGACGTCGATGTGCGGCCTCTCGGATGGGCGCTCGGAGGCTCGTACGCGACGCGCTTGGCCAAGATCCACGACCTCGACGGCACGGGTCGCATCGTGATCGTCCTCGTCGACCTGGATCCGAAGACCCGCGCACGCGATGTCGGTCTGCGCTGCGTTGTCGAAGCTCGCACGTGGCTGCGCACGCACGCGCCCGATCTCGGCGCGACGGCGCGTGAGCGCGCGGGGCTGATTCGGATTGGGGCGCGTTGGGGGCGGGACGCCGTACCGCTCCTCGAGGAGCTCAGCGGGTCTCCGGGTGCGCGCACCTCTCTGCGTCATCTCCTGGAAGGCGCGCGCGGTTGAGCGCGACCTCGGACGAAGGGCGCGGGCCGTGGGCCGCGCTGCGCGCCGAGCTCGTCGCGGCGGGGTTCCGTCCCTCGCGACGACTCGGCCAGAACTTTCTCCTCGACGAGAACCTCCTGCGCGCGATCGTGCGCGATGCGGGCGTCGAACCCGGAGCGCGCGTCCTCGAAGTCGGCCCGGGTCTCGGGTTCTTGACGCGGCACTTGCTGGCCGCCGGCGCACGTGTCACGGCGGTCGAGATCGATCCGCGTCTGGCCGAGCGGACCGAAGGGTTGTTCGCGACGAATCCGGCGTTCGACCTCGTCCGCGGCGACGTTCTGGCGTCGAAGCACGTCCTCGCGCCCGAGGTGCTCGCGCGTTTGGAGGGCGTGGACGAGTGGCACCTCGTGGCCAACCTGCCCTATGCCGTGTCCGGACCCGTGCTCGCGATCGCGGCCACTCTGCCCAACCCGCCACGGACGATGACCACGTTGGTCCAGCTCGAACTCGCCGAGCGGATCGTCGCGAAGCCCGGGACGAATGAGTGGGGGCCGCTCTCGATCCGCCTGCAGGTGGCCTACTCGGGTCGCATCGTGCGCCGCGTGCCGCCGGACCTCTTCTGGCCGCGGCCCCAGGTCGACAGCGCCCTCCTGCGCCTCGATCGATTGCCGAACCCCATCTTGCCCGCGGACCGGGCCGTGCTGTCCGTGTTGGTCGATCGGCTGTTTCAACGACGCCGTCAGCGACTCGGGCGCGTGCTGGGGGAGGTGGCTGGTGGCGGTCCCCTGGGGCGCGCCTGGGCCGAGCGGGCCGGATTGACCGGTGACGAGCGAGCGGAGGACCTGGATCTGGCGACCCTTCAAGTCCTGGCGGCATCCCGGCCACCCGCCGCGGCGACCTGACCGAACTCCCCCTTTCGAGAATCCGAGAGACGAGACCCTGGATCGTGGGTTTCCCCGGATCTACACTCGGTCCAAGGACGTCAAAGGAGTTCGGCGACTGGTTCGGGAGCGCTGCGGCGGCCGACCTCGCCCTCCTTCGAACGGCAGGTCTTGGGGTTCCTGATCGTGGCGGCAGGTAAGCGTCGTGGCACGGTGATCGTCGTGGCTCTGGCCGCGGCCTGAACCGTCCCCATCGGCCCGAACTGCGCAACTGGCTCACGCTGGGAGTGCGGATCGAGCCACCGCAGATCCAGCCACGGGTGGAACGTCTAGAGAGCTGCGACCCGAGCGATTTCGACGGAGTAGTCTTCGAATCGCGCGGTGCTCGCGCCTGTTGTTTCTTTCCGCGATTCCTCCCTCGACATCCTGGAGGCTTCGACTCGACCTCTCCGTTTTTCTTCATCCCATCCCCACTTTCGCGGCACACCCCTGCCGCGGACGTCCCCGAGACCTCGATATCCCCGCGCCCGCGACCCCCGGGCGTCACCCCGCCGTGATCCACGACGAGTTCCGCCGAGCGCTCGAAGCGATCAAGCTGCGTGCGCAGATCGAGGACGTGGTCCGCGAACGCGTGCCGGCCTTGAAGAAGGCGGGCGCGTTGTGGGTGGCGTGCTGCCCGTTCCACGACGAGCGGACCCCGTCGTTCAAGGTCGATCCGCGGCGCGGCACGTGGCGCTGCTACGGATCCTGCGGAACGGGTGGGGACGTGATCGGGTTCATCGAGAAGAGCGACAACGTCACGTTCCGCGAAGCGGTCGAGATCCTGGCGGCGCGCACCGGTGTCGATCTGCCCCAGCGTTCGTCGGCGTCGCGTGAGCGCGACGCCGAGCTGGATCCGGCCCGAGCCGTCCTCGACTTCGCGTGCCGCTTCTTCCGCACGGAACTCGCCGGAACCGAAGGCCGCGCCTCGGCGCGCTACCTCGAGGAGCGCGGGCTCGAAGCTTCGACGTCGGAGGCCTTCGCGATCGGCCACGCGCCGGCCAGCGGTCAGGCGCTCGTCTCGGCGCTGCGCAGCGCGAACTTGCCGTTCGAAGCGGCCGAGCGCGCGGGGCTCGTGCGCCGCTCGGACCAAGGCCGGCCGTACGACTTCTTCCGCGGCCGCATGACGATCCCAATCCGCGATCTCTCCGGTTCCGTCGTGGGCTTCGGCGCGCGACGACTCGACGACCGCGAGGAGTCGGCTGGGCCGAAGTACGTGAACACGCCCGAGACGGATCTCTTCAAGAAGGGGCGTCTCGTCTACGCGCTCGATCGCGCGCTTCCCGAAGTGCGCAAGCGCGGTCACATCGTCCTCGTCGAGGGCTATACCGACGTGATGGCCGCGCACCAGTGCGGCGCGGGGAACGTCGTGGCCGTCCTCGGCACGTCCACGACCGAGGACCATGCCGCACTCTTGCGGCGCACCGGTGCACGCCGGATCAGCCTCGTGTTCGACGGCGACGATGCCGGCCGCAAGGCGGCCTGGCGCGCTTTGAACGGCTTGCTCCACCTCGAAGTCGAGATCGACGTCGTCGGTCTCACGGGCGGGGTCGATCCCTGCGATCTGTGTGTCAAGGACGGCGCGCAGGCCTTCGCGGCCGAGCTCGAGATGGCGCAGTCGTGGTTCGATTTCGTCTGCGCCGGCGTGGAGGAATTGCGCGGCACAGCGCTGGCGAAGGAAGTCGAGCGCATCCTCGAACTCCTGACGCGCATTCAGAAACCGGTGCAGCGGGAAGCGCGTCTGCTCGATCTCGCCGATCGCGTCCGCATGTCGCCCGACACGTTGCGCGCGCAGGTCGCGGGCGCCACGGGTGTGCGCCGTGTGCGACCTGTCGCGAGTTCCGCTCCGGCAGCGGGGCCAGATCTGGTGGACGACGGTGCCGCTCCCCTCGTCGTCGCGCCCCCCTCGCCGACGCAGATCCGCGAGGAGCGCGAACTACGCCTCGCGTTCGAGGAACTCACGGGCGCGTTGCTCGTCGATTCCGCGCTTGCACCGGTCGTCGAACGCTGGCTCGAGCACTGCCCGGATGCGGATCTCGCGCGGATCACAGATGCCGTGCTCGCGCTGCGCGAAGAGGGCGCTCTGGTCATCGACGAGAGCGCAGTCCTGACGTGGCTGGCCGACGACCCGGCACGTTCGCGTGTCATGAAGCTGTCGGAGTACGTGCAGATCGCGCAGACCTCGGACGAGAATTGGAACGCCACAGCTTCTGTCGAAGCGCAGATCCAGCGTGTGCGCGCGATCCTCGACCAGCGTGCGCGCCGGGTGACCTACCTCGAGCTGCGTTCGCGAGAAGCGAGTTTGCTCGGCGCCGATGGCCCCGCCGCCGCGCTCAACGATCCTGAATCACTGGCCCTCGTGCGGAGTCTCTCCGCGCAGCGTGGCCAAGCAACCCCAAAGTCCAGCATTCAAAAGTCCAGCACGGAAGCCTGAGCGCTTCCCGCGAAGAATCCCCGAAAAGAACCGGACGAAATCACATGGCTGAGAAGATCGAGGAGATCGTCAAGCACCTCATCGAGGAGGGTCGGAAGAAAGGCTTCCTGACCTACTCCGAGATGAACAAGATCCTGGAGGACCAGTTCGTCCCGCCGGACAAGATGGACGCCATCTTCGTCGCGCTGGAGGACGGCGGCGTCGAGATCCAGGACGACGTCGACCCCGCTTCCGAACGCGTCGCCGAGGGCGACGAGGAAGTACGCGAGGTGTCGCTCGACGAGGGTTCCGATTCCGAGGACGACGACGGCCCGCCCGAGGCGTTGTTCCCGAAGGGATCCGTCCCTGAGAAAATCGACGACCCGGTGCGCATGTACCTCACCCAAATGGGTGAGATCCCGCTGCTCACGCGCGATCAGGAGATCTTCCTGGCGAAGACGATCGAGATCACGCGCAAGCGCTTCCGCAAGAAGACCATGGGTTCCGGCATCGCGATGCGCGAGTCGATCAAGGTTCTCGAAGCGGTCGAGCGCGGTGAGCTGGCCTTCGATCGCACGCTGAAGGTCAACCCGAATCCGAAGATCGACGATGATCCGAAGATCGTCGAGACGCTCGGCAAGAACTTCCTCCAGAAGCGCCTGCCGGTGAACTTGGCGACGATCAAGCGCATCTACGAGCGGATCCGCGAGGAGTACCGCCCGTTGCTCGACCCGGAGATCTCCAAGAAGAAGCGCAGCGAGAAGCTGGAGACCGTCCAGGCTCTGCGCCGCAAGCTCGTGATCCTCATCGAGGAGTGTCACCTCCAGGTCAAGAAGGTGAAGCCCTCGATCGATCGGATGGACGAGCGCTTCAAGGAGATGCGCGCGACCGAGCGCAAGATCTCGGCGCTCAAGGGCAACAAGAAGGCGGCCGTGCAGGTCAAGCAACTGCAGGACGAGGTGCGTGAGTTCGAGTTCGAGTGCCTCGAGCCCTCGAACCGGCTCAAGCGTCGTCTCGAGCAGGTCAAGCTGCACTACGCCGAGTACGAAGACGCGAAGCGCAAGCTCAGCTCGGGCAACCTGCGCCTCGTCGTGTCCATCGCGAAGAAGTACCGCAACCGCGGTCTCTCGTTCCTCGACCTCATCCAAGAGGGCAACACGGGCCTCATGAAAGCCGTCGAGAAGTACGAGTACCGTCGCGGCTACAAGTTCTCGACGTACGCGACGTGGTGGATCCGTCAAGCGATCACGCGCTCGATCGCCGACCAGGCGCGGACCATCCGCATCCCGGTGCACATGATCGAGACGATGAGCAAGCTGCGGAACGTCACGAAGAAGCTCGTCCAGCAGAAGGGTCGCGAGCCGAGCGTCGAGGAAGTCGCCGAGGCGACCGGCATCTCGGTCGACGAAGCCAAGCGCGTGATGAAGATCAGCAAGCATCCGATCAGCCTCGACCGGCCGATCGGCGAGTCGGACGACTCGTACTTCGGTGACTTCATCGAGGACGAATCGGCCGAGAGCCCGCTGGCGGCGGCTGGCCACGAGATGCTCAAGGAGCGCCTCGAGGACGTCCTCAGCACGCTGACCTTCCGCGAGCGCGAAATCATCAAGCTGCGTTACGGCATCGGCGACGGTTACACGTACACGCTCGAGGAGGTCGGCCGGATCTTCCGCGTCACCCGCGAGCGCGTGCGTCAGATCGAAGCCAAGGCCGTGCGCAAGCTGCGTCACCCGGTGCGCGCGCGCCAGTTGGCGAGCTTCCTGGACGGCGCGACGGTGCCGGACGACCTGGAAGGGGCGGATCTGACCTACGACGCGGGCGATATTTGAATCCGACGGCCAACGGCCGTTCGGAAAAGCTTGGGGCGGCCATCAGGCCGCCCCAAGCTCATGTTCCGGGCTCCTTTTCGGGGCCGGATGGGGCGTTCACGGCTCGGTTTCGAGGTCGGCTTGCAGTCGACGTTCGAGCGCCGACGTGGACAAGGGCAATCGGACGCGTATCCTTTTCGCCCCATGCGTGACGTGATCCGCTCGCTACTCGATCTCCAGGAGGTCGACCGCGACCTCCACCGCGTCCAGGAAGAGCTCATCCGGCTCCCCGCCGAGCGCACCGCTCGCCAAGCGGAAGTCCAGCGGCTCGCGGCCGCGGTCGCCGAGAAGAAGTTGGCCGCGAAGAACGTGCGCGTCCGCATCAAGGAGTTCGAGGACATTGCCGTGGCGGGGCGACAACGCATCCGCAAGCTCGAGAACGACATGACGACCGCGCGTGCCGACGCACAGCTCCACGCGTTCTTCGAGCACCAGATCAAGTCGATTCGCAAGGAGGTCAGCACCGCGGAGGACGACGGGCTGAAGCTCTTGGAGCAAGTCGAGGGCCTCGATCGTGACGCGGCGGACATCCAGTTGAAGCACGACGCCGAGAACAAGATCTTCGAACTCTTCGCGGCCAACGTCGCGAGCGAGATGGAAGTCGCCGAGTCGAAGCGTGCCAAGCTGG
>JAYTBY010000626.1:0-6721 GCA_043736755.1 Planctomycetota bacterium
GTCGATTCAGCGGGAGAGTGACAGCAGCGAGCGCTTCCGTACGTCCGTGAAGCGCCGCCGCGAAGTCGAAGAGTTCGTCGGCGCTCGGGCAATCGAGAATCGTCTGGAGGTCGGGCCCCGGTCCGTTGTCGCCGTTCTGGGTCCGGGCAACGATCGTTTCCGCAGCGCCCTGCCGCAACCAGCCGTCGGCACGCTGCAAGGTCGAGAGCCGCCCCCCGTGCACCGGATGTCGAGCGAGCAGCCTCAGGGTCTGCTCGTCCTGCATGTCCCAGTGCAACAGGGCGTCGTGGGCGGCCTTCGGATCGTTATGGAGGTCGGCGGGGAGGAACCGGGGCCCGTTCGAAGTGTTCTTCATCGCCGCCGGTAAGTCCGATGGCGGCGCGAGGAACGGGTCCTCTCGATCCGGTTTTTTCCCAGAATTTCCGTTCATCGGACGGCCTCCTCGATCGCGAATTCATTGAGCAACACGCGGCGCAGGTTAGTCGCTGCGCGCTTCAGGCGGTACTTGGTCTGCTCCACCGAGATGCCCAGTAGGTCACCGATCTCACCCAGCGTACGCACATCCACGTAACGTAGGCTCAAAAGCAGTTGATCTTCCCGTTCCAGGAGGCTCATCCCGCGTTGGACGATAGAGCCTATCTCCTCGGTTCCGGCGGCTTCCCCGGGCCCCGGACCGAGGTCCGCGCGCTCCGGAATCTTGTCGCCGACGGGCGTGAGTTTCGGTGTCCGACGCGCGCTGGTCTTGCGCTTCAGGTCGACGCAGCGACACCACGTCACGCGGTAGAGCCACGTGCCGAACGAGCCTTTTTCCGGATCAAAGCTCCCGGCATCGATGCGTTCGAGGACGTAGAGGATGACCTCTTGGTGCAGGTCCTCGCGCGACGACGAGTCCGACTCGAACGTGCCGATGCAGTGAAAGAAGAGCGACCGGTAGCGCTCGAGGAGCGTCTTGACGGCCTCCTCGCGACGTTCGCGCAGGCCAGCGACCAGTTCGAGTTCTTCCACGCTTGTGGGGAACAGGTTCGACACAGGCCCCTGATCCTTCGTATCTCACCCATCCACGGGCCGCAAGGTGGCAGGAAGCGCCGGTCCGGAGGCCTGCTCTGTGGAAGCACGGCGCGAGAACGCGGGGTCGGCGCTCGGCCGTCGGCGAGCCGTGGTGAGTCGATCGTGATGACCCTCACGCATTCGGGGCATCGTCCCGCAGCGCGGGAGGCCGAGTTTTTTTCACACCCAGCCGGCGCGGATCCACGCCCGAGCACGGTGCGGCGCGCGTGGAATCCTGCGACCAGGCGGATCGGGGCGCCACCCGGGTACCCCCCCCCGCGACCTCTCGCAGGCCGCGCTCGACTTCCGCGCAGCACAGTGGACGGCGGTCGGCTCCAGCCTTCGCGGATGTTGAACCGATCTCAGGGAGAGAATGTCGCCCTCCGTCGAACTGCCCCTCGAAGTCCACGAGTCGCTGAAGGAGTTCCTGCTCGAGAATCTCGAGCTCCCGATATTGCCCGAAGCGGCCGCGTTCATCATCGCGTTGTGCCAGAGCGGCGGGGACGCGGAGGACATCCAGGCCGTTCTCGCGCGCGATCCCGCGCTGGCGTCGCACGTCCTGCGACTCGCCAACTCCGCGATGTTCGCGCCGGTCGAGCCGGTTGCCTCGCTGCAGCAGGCCGTGAGCCGCCTGGGCATGACGACGGTCCGCAACTTGGCGCTCGCCGTCTCGCTCAGAGGCCGCGTCTTCTGTTCGAAGCAGCACGAGGAACTCACGCGCGAAATGTGGAGGCACTCGGCCGTCGCGGCCGTCTTCGCGCGCGATCTGGCGCGACGCCTGCGCCGGAACGGCGAGGTCGCCTTCTTGAGTGGCCTCATGCACGACGTCGGTCGTCCGCTCGTCTTGAAGGCCGCGATCCTCCGTCCGGAGCTGCTCTCCAAAGACGGCGACGGCGGACAACTGCTCGAAGCTGCGATGGATTCATTTCACGCGCGCGTCGGTGCGCGCTTGGTCACAGCCTGGGGACTGCCCCCGGCGACAGCGGCGGCCATCGCTTGCCACCACCAGCCCGACTCTGCGGAGGAGCACACCCAGGACGCGCGGATCACGTACCTGGCCGACCTCATCGCACACTGGGCCGTGGAAGAGGAACTCGACGCGTCGGACTTCCCCGTGGACGATCCGGTCCTTGCGGCGACTGGCCTCAGCGAGGCCGACCTGAATCGAATCCTGGGTTCCCGTCAGCAGGCACTTCTGTTCGCGATGGCGTTGTCCTGAGCGAGCGTCGCGGACGGGACACGAGGACTCCGGGATCACGCCGTCAGCAAAGCGCCTGGAGCATCGCGAGGAGCGGTCGCCCTGTGGGTCGACCATGCTGCCAATCGCCGCCTTCCACCGCGCTGCCGCCGATGTCGACGTGTGTGAAAGGGAGCGGCAACTTCGAGTCGAGCGCGTGTTGATCGAGTCCCGACGCGATCGCGAGGAACGCCATCGGGAACTGGTGTCCGCGCGCGGTGCCGCTGGACGGCAAGTTGTTGCACGACAGCACGTCGTCGGCCTTCGAACGCGGCGCGACGAAGTCGAAGTCCTCGCGGCGCAGGCGTGACACTTCGAACGGATCGCCCCACGGATCGCCTTCTTTCGCGAGCGATTCGGCGATCCCGAGCTTGCGCGCCGGGCCGTTGTCGAGCGCGATGTTGTACGGACCGACCGCGCGTCCCGCGTGACCGGTCAAGGTCGCGACGGACAGGATGCGCGGGTCACCCACCTTCGTCGCGCGCTTGCGCAGGTGCGAGAGCAGGTCGGCGAGCACGAGCCGACCTTCCGCGTCCGTGTTGCCGATGCGCACGCGCACGCCAGCGTGGCTCGTCACGATCTCGTCGGTGACGAACGCGTCGCTGCCGATGCTGTTGCGCACGACACCGAGCTCGGCGACGAGGCGTACGCCCTTGAGTCCGAGCTTCGCGGCGGTCCACACGAGACCCGCGACCGCGGCTGCTCCGCCCTTGTCGCGACTCATGCCGGCCATGAAGCCGCCGGCTTTGATGTCCGCGCCGCCGGTGTCGTAGGTCAGGCCCTTGCCGGCGAGCAGCACGGTCCGGTCGATGCGGCCTTTTGGCTCGTATTCGAGGCGAATCACGCACGGGCGGTGGCGCGCGACCGGCATCGACGCGCGCGCGACTGCGGAGAGCAGCGGGTAGTCGCGCTGCAGTGATTCGCCGGTGACGACGCGCACGGTCACGGGTAAGTTCTTGAAGGCGGCCTTCACGTACTCGGCGAAACGAGGTGCCGCCATGCGCTCGGGATCCGTGCCGCACAGGTCGCGTGCGACGCGCAAACCGCCTTCGATCGCAGCGATTTCGGCCGCTTCGCGTGCGCCGAACGAGCCGGGCGTCGGCGCGAGGAAGCCGACGCGCTCGACGGGCTCGACCGTCGATTCACCACGCGCTTCGCGGGCCTCGAGCGGCTCCCACAGCGATCCGAGTGCCGCGAGGGCCGTGACGGAGTTCGCGTTCTCGTACCGAGCGTCGCGCGGCGGTTGCGCGAGTACGACGAGCGGCGCCCGCGAGCCCGCATCTCGCGCGCGGCGCACGCCATTGCGCGCGGCCTCGGCGTAACGACGGACGTCGTCGTGATCGCGCTGCACGGGCCCCGTCGGAGCGACGACGATGCGTCGGCCGGGCGCCGCGTCGCACGCGATCACCGAGACTTGCGAACTCATCCGCGCATCGATTGCGCGTTGTGCGTCGATCACCGTGCGCCAGGCTGCTGGTGCGGCGCCGAGATCGTGCGTCACGAGCACCGCGGCGTCGAAGCCGCTCTTCGAGGCCTTGGCGAGGTCGGAAACGTGCTGGAGGTTCGGTGTGGCCATCGTGTTCGCAGTGAGGGACGCGGGGGCCGGACAGGCTATCCTCCGCGATGCAATGAGCTCCACCAGTGCACGCGACAGCACGTGGAGATTCCTCGCGGCCGGTCTGTGGGCCGGACTCGCGACCGCGATCGCGCGCTGCGGTCTCGTTTACGCGATGGACCGCTACGGTCGCGGACTCGATGAAGCCATGACGCGTTGGCGCACCCTCGAGCGCCTTCCGTGGGTTCTCGTGTGGGGACTCGCCACGGGAATTGGGTGCGCGTGGATCCTCTCGAATTGGAAGCCCACGAGGGAGCGCGCGTGGCGGCTCCCGTCCTCTCTCGCATGCATCTTGCTCGTCGCCGCTCTGTTTCTCGCGGTGCTCACGGGCTGGCCATTCGACGATGCGTACCACGTGCCTGGACCGAGTTCCGTGCGCGGACTCGTGACCCTCGTGACGCTTGCGGTCGTCGCTCTCGTCGGCACGCTGATCCTCGGCGTTTTCGTGCGTGTGCCGACTCCACTCACGCGCCAGTTGGAGTCTCGCGCGAGCAGTGCGGTCGCCCTCGGCATCGCGCTACTCCTCTTCGTCGGAGCGCAGGTTCTGGCTCGAACCCCCGGGACTTCCATGGTCGTGAAGGAGGTCGCGCGCTCGATCGTGCTCGACTCCGCGTCGTGGAGTGTCGAACTCGCGCGACCCAGCGCGCCGCCGCATGCCGCGAGCCTGACGCCGAGTCTCGCGTACGAGATCGACGGCGGTGAGCTGCCTGCGCTCGTCCTGCCACCGCCAGCGCGCGTGTCGTTCGTCGTGAAGGACGACGAACACGGACTGCGGCTGCGCGCCGCCGCGGGCTGCGACCTCGGCGTCGCGCGGGCGTTCGGGAGGCGTGAGAACGCTCTGGATATCGTGTTCCGGATCTCGGTCGATGGTCAACAAGTCTTCGAGCACCGACGCACTCCGTGGGATGGCGAGGACGGAGCCGCGCGAGCTTGGTCGCGGCTCGGCGACGGCGCGGGCCTCGACCTCGTCGCGGGAAGTCGGGTGACGCTCGAGACCGCGTTCCTCGGTGCACAGCCGCATGCCGACGTCGCCGCGAGCGCGGTCAACGTCGGTTTCGGCGATCTCGTCCTCGAGCGCCGCCTCGAAGTCCCGCGCACAGAGGCGTCGAGCGCGGAGCCCAACATCGTTCTCATCGTCATGGACACGCTGCGCGCCGATCGCACGTCGGCGTACGGCTACGGGCGCAGGACGACGCCGTCTCTCGATGCACTTGCGGCGCGCGGAACGCTGTACGAGTCCGCGTTCTCGACCTCGAGTTGGACATGGCCGTCGACCGCGTCGATCCTCACCGGTCTCGAGCCGGGCGCGCACGGCGTGATATCGGACGCCGAGAGCTATCTGGCGGACGAGATCGAGACGCTCGCCGAGGTGCTCCAACTCGAAGGTTTCACCACCGCCGCGTTCGCTTGCAACCCGCTCGTGAGTCGGAGTCGGAACTTCGACGCGGGTTTCGAGACGTTCGAGTCGACACCCGATCGCTTCGTGATGTCCGAGCAGATGCTTCCGAGCATTCTCGGTTGGATCGAAGCACACGCGTCGGTGCGGTTCTTTCTCTACCTGCACCTCGTCGATCCGCACGAGTTGCACCGCTCTCGTCCGGAGGATCGCGCGAAGTTCGTCGGAGAGCGACCGTCGGATCTCCCCGAGCACGCGCTGCACGAATATGCCGAGCGACTCCTCGCCGGCGAAGCACGAGCTCTGGATGGTTCCTGGCAAACGGATCGTGTCGTGCCCGAAGCCCACGCGCGTTGGCTCGGAGGTGCGTACGACGCGGCCATCGCGACGGGCGATCGCGCGCTCGGTGAGGTGCTCGCGAAGCTCGACGCGCTGTCGCTGCGCGAGAACACGATCGTCGTGTTCACTAGCGATCACGGTGAGGAGTTCCTCGAGCACGGACATCTCCAGCACGGTCAATCCGTGCACACTGAGCTCGTTCACGTGCCGCTCGTGATCGCGGGACCTGGTTTCGAGGTGGGCCAGCGCGTGGAGATGCCCGTGTCGAACCGACACGTGGCGCCGACGCTCGCTCGCGCCGGGCGTGCGCAACTTCCTGTCACGGACGTGATCGATCTCCGCTCGGCCTTCGATCCACGACCGATCTTCCTCGCGAGCGAATGCGGATGGTGGGCCGGAAAACGAGACGTTCCAGCGCGAGCGATCCGCGTCGATGGCCACTCGTTCCACTGGACTCCCGGGGTCGAGGAATCTGCGCGCCTCTACGACCTCCGCACGGATCCAGGCGAACTCGTGGACATCGCCGGACGAATCGTCGATCTCACAGCGCTCCTTCGGGATCGACTCCTACGTCACGAAACGGAGCAGAACGCTCTACGTCCGCATGCGCTGCGCGCCGGCGCCGGAACCCGCGAACTCCTCCGCGCGACCGGCTACGCGGGCGACGGTCGGTGAGTGGATGTTGGTGTCAGACAAATCCATCCATGCGCAGAGCAGGGACCGGTTCGGCGCGTGGATGGATTTGTCTGACACCATCATCCACGCTTCTCGATCTTGGCCCAGCCATCCTTGAGCGTCACCGTTCGGTTGAAAACCGGTGCGCCCGGCCGGGACTCAACTGCATCCGCCACGAAGTAACCGACCCGTTCGAATTGGAACTGCTGACCGGGCGACGCGTCGCGCAACGACGGCTCGAGCTTTGCGCCGCGCACGTCCTCGCGCGAATGCGGATTCAAGTTCGTCTTCCAGTCGATGCCTTCGGAAACGTCGTCCGGGAACTCGGCCGCGAACAGATGGTCGTAGAGCCGCACGGGCGCCTCGACCGCGTGACTCGCCGAGACCCAGTGCACGATGCCCTTCACCTTGC
>JAYTBY010000627.1:0-6721 GCA_043736755.1 Planctomycetota bacterium
CCCGACGAGTCCGAGTAGTCCGCGTTCGTTGCGAACGCGAACTCGTACGACCCATCCGCGCTGCCCCCGCCGCAGCCGCAGTCGCCTTCCATCCAGGACTTCTTGACCTTGCGATCGCTCGCGTACTCCAGGTAGACGGACGCGTACGGCTTCAGGTTGTCGGTCGTCTCCGTCAAGAAGTCCTCGTCGAAGGTCGAGTCGGACCAGTCGAACTTCCGGGCGCCTTCGAAATCGACGACCATCCGTACTTGGTGCGGGTTGCCGGGGTTCGTCGACGCATCGAAGGCCCCCTCCCAATAGCGATAGAGCTTCTTCTTGGTCTGCGTGATCGGCGTCGACTCGTCGTTCAGGCGCACGCTCAGCGTCACGAGCTTCAAGTCGCCGACGTCGCCGTGGCTCTCGCTGCCGTAATACGAGTAGTCGACTTTGCCGACTTCCTCCACGCCGGTCGGCGAGGCCCAGGTTCCGCTCGCCTTCACTTCGGCGATCACGCGCGTCAGACGCTTGACGCTGTCCAACGTGGTGTACGTGTAGGTGAGGCGCCTGTCGCTCGAGTCGAAGGCCGTCGTGATCCGGCCGTTGGCGTCGAACCCGCTCGAGATCGCTGTCGCCGCGGTCGTCTTGTGGCCGACGTAGGCGATGTTCCCGCTCGAGCCGTCCCACGTCGGATCGACGATCGTCCAGATCTGGCCGGCCGCGACGCCGGCATCGGCGTCGAAGCCGAAGAACGTCGTCTTCAGGCCGTGTTGGTCAGTCCACACCCACAGATCGACTGCGCCTCCGCCCACGCCGACTTGGAAGTCGAATACGCCGGCCGGGCCGTTCTTCGCTTTGAACTGTGTGTGTCCGGTCCCTGTCCTCACGAACTCGATGTAGCGATCCGCGCCGTACACGAGGTAGAGCGTGTCGTTCGTGTCTGTGACGTCGTCGTGCAGCACGATCTCAGGCTGCGAGTTCTGAAACCAGTTGGCACCTTGCGGACCTTGGGAATCTTGATGCGACGCCCCGGAGGTTTCTTGGACGGGGTTGTACGAGCGCCCGATGACCCAGGGGATCACAGCCGGCAGCGCGAGGTCCGTGTCCTGCGGGGAGAATGCGCCCGTGTCGAGCCGCACGCCGCCTTCGGAGAGATGGCCGCGCCAGGCATTCTCGAAGGGATTTCCGGCCAAGGCCCAGCGCTGCGAAGCGCCGGCGCGGGTTGTTCCGTCGATGCCGACACCGCGCTGGATCGCCAGCGGCCGCACGCCCTGCACCGCCGTCGAGGCCGACGGGAGATAGGTCGTCAGCGAGTTCGACGACACCTCGAGGATCTGGCTCTGTGCGAAGAGGCCAGCGGGGAACAGCGCGGCGAGGACGAGACCCAGCGTCCGGGGGAAACGCATGGCGAGAACTCCAGAGGGAGAACAAGAACTGCGGGAAGGGCAGCGAAGGCGAGAACGGGAAACGCTCGCTGTCGGGGCTCAAGCTATCGAGGTTTCGAAGGCGCGCAACTCGGCGTGAGTCGACAATCGACCTCATCCCGCGATGTGGGAATCGACTTAGCGCGGCGGAAAAGCCGGCTGGTCAATCATGGGATCGCGGAATGCGGATCCAGGTGAACGCGCCCAGGTCGCTTGACTCCGTGGCTGGTTTCGGCCTGTTTTCCAGCCCATTTCTTCGACCGTGATCCTTCGAGCGAGCGAGCGCACATTCCGTGCCAACAGGCGCCAATCATTTGCAATCTGGAACTAAGTGTGTGAGCACGTGTCTCGCGCAGATTTCCTGATTTCGCCGCGCGCCCGACTTGCGATCTTCACGCTAGGATCCGGGCGGAGACGGAGCCGCTTCCTCCGCTCGCTCCAGACTTCTCGCCTTGTCTCGTGCCCTCCATCCCGGAGAGGTGAGCCATGAAACGTCGCGCTGCTGCACTGCTGCCCGTCCTCGGTCTGCTGACCCTTGTCGCCCTGCCCATCGCATGGCGACTCGCCGCGCCGGCACCGATTCCAGCGCCGAGTCCGAGTCCAACCACGATCGCGCCGACGATCTCGACGAGTTCGCTCTTTGCGCAGGCGAGCGAGGGAAACGCGAGTTCGAACCTCGAGGTCGCGCTCTTGCGCGCGGGCGTCTCGGCCCAGTCGCTCGCCGCGGTCGGTGCGCCGACGCAAGCGATCTTCGGCATCGTCGATGCGGCGCGCGAGCACTTCGTCGCGCAGAGCGTGACGCTCGCGTCGGCCGATGCGGCCTACGCAACAGCGAAGCGCGAGAGCGATCGGCTGCGGCGTGCGATCGAGTCAGGCAAGAGCGCGCCCGAGGACGTGGCCATCTTCCAACTCCAGTCGGCGGCGCTCGCGACGGCCACAACTCGGCAGGAGTCCGCGCTCAACGCCCTCTTCGCGGCGGCGACGGTCGCGCTCACGCAGTCTCAACGAGGTCTCCTGCGACGCATCCACGAGCAGCGCACGTGGGGACTGCCCATGGAGTTCCTCGTGGCGGAGCGTTCGGAGCCCGCGTGGGTCGAACTACGCGGCGCGCTCGCGAACGAGCGCTTCGCTGCGCAATACGGCGAGGAGCAGGACCCGGCGGCGCGGACGCTCTTGGCGATCACGCGCGCCGACGCGCAGGTCGCCGCCGCGCGCACCGGCCTCGACACGAACCTCACGTATCTGACAGCCTCTTGGAACTCGGCACTCGAGCCCTGACGTGCTGCTCGCGCTGCCCTGGATCCTCCTCGGAGCACTTCAGGTCGGGCGTGTTCCTGCGGTTCCCCCCGCTGCCCAACCGGAGACGCCCGAGGTCCTGCTGAGGCTCGTCGAGCCGGAGGAAGACCTCGTCGATTTGGTCGATGCGACCGCGCATCTGCTCGGCATCGCGATCGAGTACACGCCGGCAGACTTGCCCGGGAAGGTCATGCTGCGACTACCCGGGCCCATCGCACCGGCGGAGTTGCTCGACACGATGCATCGCGCGCTCGCTGTGCGCGGGCTGACCACGATCCAGGCACCGGGCTCGACGAGCCTCTCGGTGGTCAAGCTCACCGAGGCACTCGCACTCGCACGCCTCGAAGAGTCGGGACCAGCGCGCGCCGGATTCCAGAAGGTGCTCCTCGAGCTCGGACACGAGCGTGTCGAGGCCGCGGCCGAAGCCGTGCGGCTCGTGCTCTCGAAGAGCGGCAGCGTCACGGCTTTCAAGGATGCGCGCCGACTTGTCATCGCCGACCTCGCTCCGCACGTCGCGCAGGCACGGCGCATCGCGAGCGAGATCGATCGGCCGCTCGATCAACGCGCTGTGGTCGAGATCCCGCTCGCGCGCACGTCGCCGGTGGCTCTCGCGGCGTTGGTCGAGCGCATCGCGAACGCCGAGAAAGCGGCCTTCGGCGACCGCGGACGGGGCGTCGTGCTTGCGCATCCGGAAGGTCGCAGCGTGCTCGTTGTGGCGCCCGTGCTCGAGTTGGATCGCTGGCGTGGGCTCGTCGAGCAGTTTGATCGCGCCGAGTTGGCGACCACGCAGAACTACTCGCCGCGCCGCTTCGCGCTGTCCGACCTCGCGCGACTCATTGAAGAGGCCGTACGCGGCGGAGTCGCGCAGGACGCAAACGAGCCTTGGCGTCTAGTCGTCGACGGACTGTCGGGCACGCTGATCGTCACGGCCACGCCGGCACGCCACGCGGAGATCGAACGCTTGCTCGAGCGCCTAGAGCGACTGGCCCCGAGCGTTCAGCGGCCGCTGCGCTCGTTCCCGGTGAAGCACCGCAGCGCGCTGGAACTGCGCGATCTGCTGCAAGGTCTGCTCGACGCCGGGGCCGTCGCGCGGACAACGACCGAGTCCGCGGCGGCGGACTCGGCCGTCAACCCACCCGTGCTGCCCGGGGGGGTCGCGGGCGCGAAGCCCTCGGCGTCCCCCACCGATCGGCTGGTCCGCGGTCCGACCGGCCCGCTCACGAAGCAACCGCGGCCGCCGCTCGTCGGTGGCGAGCTCGGCGACGACGTCGTGCTGTCCGTCGACGAGCCCACGAACCGCCTGCTCGTGCTCGCAAGTCCACGCGTCCATGAACAGATCGCGGCGCTGCTCGAGACGCTCGACGTGCGCACGCCACAAGTTCTGGTCGAAGCCATCGTCGTGGCGTTGAGCAAGTCCGAGCGATTCGAGTTGGGGGCCGAGATCGCGAAGCTCGAGGTCGACGGCGACGTCCAAGCGCGTGTGGCGAGCGTCTTCGGTCTCGGACTTCCGGATCCGTCCGCCACTGCGTTGCCTGGATTGGGATCGGCGAGCGGCGTGGCCGGCGTCGTGCTGTCCCCCGGTGACTTCAGCGCCGTCGTGCGCGCGCTCGAAACGCTCGACTCTGGGCGCACGCGCACGCATCCGCGCATCCTCGTCGACAACAACAGGCCGGCGACCTTGCACTCGGTATTGCAAACGCCCTACGCGGCAACGAACGCATCGTCGACCGTCGCGACGACGAGCTTCGGCGGCACGCAGGACGCCGGCACGCAGATCGACGTCACGCCGCAGATCGCCAACGGCGATCAACTGCTCCTCGACTACTCGATCTCGATCTCGACCTTCGTCGGTGAAGCTGCGGACCCAGCGTTGCCGCCGCCGCGCCAAGAGACGCGCTTGAAGAGCGTCGCCACGATCCCCGATGGGTTCGTCGTGTCCGTCGGCGGACTGGAGATCGAATCCGAAGGCCAGGGCCGCTCGCAGGTGCCGCTCTTGGGCAGCATCCCGATCCTCGGCGAACTCTTCGGCACGCGTGAGACGAGCAGCAGTCGCTCGAGGTTCTACGTGTTCTTGCGGGCGAGCGTGATGAGGTCGGGGACGTTCGAAGATCTGAAGTACACGAGCGGCCGTGATCTCGCCGATGCGCGGGTCGAGGACGGATTCCCGCGACTCGAACCGAGGGTCATGCGATGAGGTGGACGCCGGTTCTCATCGCGAAGTTCGTGCGTGACGGACGGTCCGGCGTCCTTGCGAGCATCGCTCTGGTCGCAGTGCTCGCGTGCACGAGTTGCCGCTCGACGCCGACGGGCCCCTACTCGACACCTGTTGAAGGCTCGCGCTCGACGATCGAGGCGGAGCGCTTGAATCGCGAGGCCGCGGACATCCTCCGCACGGATCCTGCTCGCGCCGAGGTCTTGCTGCGCGAGGCCCTGACCCACAACCTCTTCTACGGCCCGGCCCACAACAACCTCGGCGTCGTCTTCCTCGCACAGGACAAGCTCTACGAAGCCGCGAACGAGTTCGAGTGGGCGCGCAAACTCCTCCCCGACTCCGCCGACCCGCGCATCAACCTCGCCTTGTGCATGGAGCGCGCCGGCCGCACCACCGACGCGCTGCGCGCCTACGACTCGGCGCTCGAGGTCGCACCGGAATCGCTCGCCGCCATGCAGGGAGCCGCTGCACTCACCATTCGCGCCGGTCACGACGATCCGCGACTCCGGACGTGGATCGAGCACATCACGCTTCGATCCACCGAACCCGATTGGCGAGAGTGGGCACTCCTCCGCAACTCGAAGCCCTGATCCACTGCGCTCACGGAGTCGAAGTCCAAACACGCGCGCCGCGCCGACCCTTTAGGGATCCGCGCGGCGCGCTTCGTTCTCCGTCACCGCCTCGCGGCGGCGCAGATCAGGCCTCGGCCTTCGCTTCCTTCGGACTCCGTTCGACGAACTCGACGATCGAGCGTTGACCGTTGTCGCCCAGACGCGGCTTCGACAGGTGCAGGATCCGACAGTACCCACCCGGTCGCGCCTTGAAGCGCGGACCAATGGTCGAGAACAACTTGTCGACCGTCACCTTGTCCCGCAGCGCGGCAAAAGCCATGCGGCGATGATGCAACGTGTCGTCCTTCGCCAACGTCACGAGCTTCTCGACGAACGGCTTGATGGCCTTCGCCTTCGGCGTCGTCGTGATGATGCGCTCGTGGAGGATCAGCGAGTTCGCCATGTTCTTCGTCATGGCGATGCGGTGTTCCGTCGTCCGACCGAGTCGGTTACCTGCGCAGCGGTGTCTCATGTCATCTGTCCTATCGATCCGTTCGGGACCGTTCGTCTCTAGACGTTCATCCCGAGCGAGAGCCCGCGCTCGGCCAACTTGTTCTTGATCTCGGTCAGGCTCGTCTTCCCGAGGTTCTTCAGGTTCATGACCTCGTTCTCGCTCATGCGGACGAGGTCGCCGAGGGTCAGGATGTTCGCGCCGTCGAGGCAGTTCCTCGCGCGGACGGACAATTCCAGGTCGGCGATCGGCTCCGTGAGGACGGCCGAAAGCTCGGTCGTCTCGCGGTTCCGTTGGTTGTATTCCGATCCGTCCGGGCTGTCCGGAACCAGCTCGCGATCACGGCTCGTGCCGAAGAGAACGAAGGGGTTCAGGTGCTTGCGGTAGATCTTGGCCGACTCGATGAGCGCCAGCTCGGGCGAGATCGTGCCGTCGGTCCAGATCTCCAGCACGAGACGGTCGTAGTTCGTCAACTTGCCGACGCGCGTGGCCTCGATCGAGTAGCGCACGCGGTGGACCGGCGAGAAGATCGCGTCGACCGGGATCGTCCCCAATTGCTGGAGCTCCGAACCGTGCTCCTCAGCCGCCACGTAGCCGCGGCCGCGCTTGACGCGCAGCTCGATGCGGAAGGGACGGTCCTTCGTGAGCGTCGCGATGAAGAGCTCGGGGTTCGCCACCTTGGCGTCGCCCGGACAGATCACGTCGGCGCCCGTGATCGGGCCCTTCGTGTTCTTCTCGATGCGGCAGGTGA
>JAYTBY010000628.1:0-6719 GCA_043736755.1 Planctomycetota bacterium
ATATCCCGCTCGAACTCGAATGGATCGTCCTTCGTGCGATGGAGTCCGAGCGCGCACGGCGCTACGCATCCGCTGCGGAATTCGCCCATGACCTGGATCGATACTTGGATGACGAACCGGTCCTTGCCGGTCCGCCGTCGACCGTCTACCGCGTCGCCAAGTTCGTACGCCGCAATCGCATCGTGGTCGCGGCTTCCGTCGCGATCCTCGCCACGATCGTCATCGGCGCGATCGTCGCGGTCGTGCAGCGCAATCGGGCCTTGGTGGCGAAAGAGCGGGCCGAATCCGCCGAGGACTTGGCCCAGGAGCGGTTGAAACGGCTCGAAGCGGAGGCGCGCACGAACCGCGAGTTGGCCGATTTCCAAGGCAGCATCCTGCGGAGCGCGGATCCGGACGGGTCGGGACGGGACGCGCGTGTGATCGACGCGCTCGACCGAGCTTCCGCGGAGTTGGATGCGCGGCCCGCACTGGATGCGGGTCTCGGCCTCGTCCTGCGTCGCTCGATCGTCGATGCGTACCTCGCGATCGGTTCGGATGCCGAGGCCCGGCACCAACTCGATCGGATGCGAGCGGTCTGGGAGTCCATCCATCCGCCGGACTCGCCGACCCGCATGGAGCTGGAACGAATCGCGATCGAAGCCGCGGAGCTCGTCGGCGGCGTGCGCGATCGATCGAGTCGAGCGCGCGAAGGCCTCCGGCGCGCGGAATCCGTCCTCGGGGTGAACTCCGACGAGGCGGCGCGCTGGAGGCTCGTGGTCGCACACGACGCCATCGCGATCGGGGAGTTCGACGAGGCGCTCCGGCTCGCGGAATCCGCGCGGATCCATTTCGAGCAGAGCTCCGGTCGAGCCTCGCCGGACGCTCTGGGTGCGCGCTCCGTGTACGGAGCGTCGCTCTACGAATTGCGACGTTTGCTCGAGGCGGAAGCTTGGCTCCGCGAGACGTACGAGGTCTGTGCCGCGGAGTTCGGCGAGGACCACGAGCAAACGCTCATCGCCAAGAAACAGTACGCCACGTCGGTTGGTCAGAACGAACGGGCCGAGGAGGCCGTACGCCTCCTGAAGGAGATCGTGGCTGCGCACGAGCGGCGCAAGGGACTCGACTCCGTGCATTCGGTCTCGGCTCGGTTGGCACTCTGCGAGGCCCTGCGGGAAGCGAAGCGTCCGAACGACTCGCTGAAGGAGGCCGATTCGATCCTGGCCGAAGTGACGGTGAAGTACGGCGATCACCACAGGCACGTGCACCAAGCGCAGCAGTGCAAGGCCGTAGCTCTCGCGGCGTTGGGTCACGTCGACGAGGCGCTGTCACTCCTCGAGACCGCATTGACGTCGGCGACTCGCGACCTCGGCGCGGAGAACGTCGGTGTGATCGCGATACGCGCCGCGCTGGCGCGTACCCTCTACGCGGCGGGGCGTTTCGAGGAGGCGGCCGCGCACTTCGGCGAAGCGTGGCGACTCTCGGGTCACGTTCAGGGCGAGGACTCGGCAACCACGCTGTCGTACGGCAGCCACTACGCGACGACAGTCGGCACGGTCGGGCGCGAACGCGAAGCTATCGCTGTGTACGAGTCCGTGCTCGCGGCGCAAGATCGCCGTCTAGGACCTTGGCACCGCGACTCATTGAGCACGTTGTCGAACTTGACGACGGCCCAGATCAACATCGATGAGCTGGAGAGTGCTGCGTGCACCGTTCGCGACTTCGTGACGCGCGTCGAATCGGATCCCTACTCGCTGCCGTCCTCCCGCGCCGAAGCGCGTTGGACATTCGCCCGGTTCTTGCGTGCCACGGGGGACGACAGGGGCGCCGCCGACAACTTCGCTCTGGCTTCAGCTTCGTGGGAGAAGTGCGGTCTCGGCAGCACGGCACGCGCGATCCACGGTTTGCTCGACGAGGCCTACACCTTGGACATCCTGAAGGAGCGGTCGACCGCCAGACTCCTCCGCGAGCAAGCTGCCGCGCGCGTGATCGTCGCACCACAATCGCCGCAGGTGGAAGCGCGCGTCTTCAGCTCGCTCGCTTGGTGCTGGCAGCACTCGGGTGACCCCGAGGGTGCGCGCGACCTCGCGCGGATGGTCCTCGCTAGACCAGGACCGATCGAGCCGAACGTGCGTCGCATGACCGAGCAGATCGCGGGTCCGGACTGAACGCTGTGTCCGCATCGCAGTGTTAGCTTGCTGCGATGGAATCACTCGTCGACGATCTGTCCCAGCGCGACCGCTACAAGCTCCTAGTCGGGTGCATCGTGCCGCGTCCGATCGCATTCGTGTCCACGGTAGATTCGTTGGGACGAACGAACCTCGCACCCTTCTCGTTCTTCAACGGCGTTGGGTCGGATCCGATGACGGTCCTCTTCTGCCCGGCGAATCGCGCGGACGGCGGAGAGAAGGACACGCTCGCGAACTGCAAGCCGATCGAGGAAGGCGGGACGGGAGAGTTCGTGGTCTGTGCCGCAGTCGTTGACTACGCGCGCGAGGTCGCCGCGGCGGCTGAAGCCTTGCCGCACGGCGTGAGCGAGTTCGACCTGACCGGACTCGCGACATCACCGAGCCACGTCGTGCGCGCACCGCGTGTCGCGCGATCACCGTGGGCGTTCGAGTGCCGTACGATCCAGGTCGTGCGCACGAACCCCGGCGCGCCGAGCGGCGGCAACATCGTGATCGGTCGCGTCGTGCACGTGTTCGTCGACGACGCGCTCGTCGATGACCGCTTCCACGTCGACGCCGATCGATTGCGAGCGGTCGGGCGCATGGGCGGGATCACGTACACGAAGACGCGCGAACGCTACGAGATGCCGATCGGTCGCGAGGCGCTCGAGCGCGACGACCCTTCCTCTTGAGGCACCTCGCACGCCCCGTCCTGGCGTGTGGACGTGCCGACCGGTATACGAAGGCCCCGGCGTTTCTCCGGCCCGAGGATTCTCACGATGCTGATCACCACTGCCCTGCTTCTCCCCACGCTCGTCGCACCGCCGATCGAACCGCTCCTTCCGGTGCAGTCCAAGAAGGAAGCCAAGGCCATCGCGCTAGCGAAACAGCTCTCATGGAGCTTCGCCGAAGTGCACGCGCAGCTGCGTGACGTCGACGCGATCAACGACGAACTGCGCGGGTTCGGCGCCCGCGGTGCGTGGGAGCTCAGCGATGGGTTCTTCCTGCGCGGCGGCCTCGACCTCTACAGCGACGACGAGGACGTGACGCGTTACGACATCGGTTTCGGTCAGCGCGTTGCGCTGGCCAACGGCCTGGATGCGTTCGCGTCGGGCTCCTGGGTGTGGGCCGAGCTCGACGGCGCCGGTGGCGCCGACTCCAACGAGAACGGTTGGCGCGCGGAAGCTGGGTTGCGCGGCACGGCCGACGACGCTCTCGAGGGCGAGCTGCGGCTCGGCTGGCAGGACGTCGTCGACGACGGGCTCGTGTGGGGCGCGGACCTGCGCTACTGGTTCCATCCCCAAGTCGCGCTCGGCCTCGGGTTCGAGCGCGAAGTCGACGACAGCGTGTGGACGCTCGCACTGCGCTACGCGTTCTGATGTACGGAGTCAGGCTCCACTCCGTCGCTCGCGCACGCGAGCGTCGAGCCGACGGAGACAGCTTGGCACTCGCGCGCGAGAACACGGAAGCGGAGCCTGACTCCGCATGAGCGCCGACCCGAATCGGAGCGAACAGCTCGTCCGCCGGTTCACAGTGCTCGGCCTGTGGGTGCTCGTCTTCAACGGCATCCTCGGCGCGGGCATCTTCGGCCTGCCGGCGAAGGTCTCAGGCCTAGTCGGCACGTACAGTCCCCTGCTCTTCGTCGCCTGCGGCGTGCTCATGGCGCCGATCGTGCTGTCCTTTGCCGAGGCCGCGAGCACGATGCGCGCGACCGGCGGTCCGATCCTCTACGTGAGCACGGTCTTCGGACCCTTCGCCGCGTTCCAAACCGGCTGGGCGCTGTACGTCTCGCGCGCGACCGCGTTCGCGGCGAACGTCAACCTGCTCGTCGTCTCGCTCGGGTGGCTGTGGGCACCGGCGCAAGTCGGCGCGACGCGTTCGATCCTGATCGCCGGCATCTGTAGCGGACTCACCCTCGTCAACGTCGTGGGTTCGGGCCACGCGATGCGAACCGCGGGCATCCTGACCGTGCTCAAGATCGGGCCGATCCTCCTCCTCGTCGTCGCGGGGTTGATCACGCTCTCACCCTCTATCCTCCCCGCCACGTCGGAGCCGCTGCCGTCCGTCGCGAGCCTGGGCTCGGCCGTGCTACTCGCGATGTACGCGTTCGTCGGTTGGGAGATCGCGCTCGTCCCGGCCGGCGAAGCCAAGAATCCTCAGCGCGATCTGCCGCGCGCGTTGCTCTTCGGACTCGCGAGCATCGTCGTGCTCTACGTCTTGATCCAGTGCGTGTGCGTCGCGGCGTTGCCGGATCTCGTGCACTCCGAACGCCCGCTCGTCGACGCCGCGCAGGCGATCCTCGGGCCCACCGGCGCCACCATCTTGCTCTTCGGGGCCGTGGCGTCCATCGGCGGAAATCTCGCCGTGTCCGTGATCGCCGGATCGCGGACCACGTACGCGATGGCGCAGGAGGGCACGCTGCCAGCGCTCTTCGGCGCGGTCCACGAACGCTTCCGAACACCCGCTGTGTCCGTGATCGTCTACGGCGCGCTGGTCACGGCACTCGCGCTCAGCGGCTCGTTCGTCCGGCTCGCGTCGTTGAGCGTGCTCTCGCGCGTTCTCGTCTTCCTGCTCGTGATCGCCGCGCTGCCACGCTTGCGCAGCCGCTTCGGCACGGAGAGCGGCGCGTTCCGCCTGCCCGGCGGCTACACGATCCCGATCCTCGCAGGTACCGTCTGCGTGGGACTCGCGCTGCAGGCCAAGATCGAGGCCCTATGGACGACGCTCGCGTTCCTCGCGGTCGGCTCACTGCTCTACCTCGCCGCGCGGCGTCGGCGATAGCTGCTGCGACTACAGCTTGTTCAGCCCGTTCAACGCCGCGACCTTGTACGCCTCGGCGAACGTCGGGTAGTTGAACACTGCGTCGCGGAAGTACTCGACCGTCCCCTTCAGCGCGATCACCGCCTGTCCGATGTGCACGATTTCGGCCGCATTTTCGCCGATCACGTGCACGCCGAGCACCTCGAGCGTCTGGCGGTGGAAGAGGATTTTCAAGATGCCGCTCTGGTCGCCGACCATCAGTCCCTTGGCGAGTTCGGCATAGCGCGAGACACCAACTTCATACGGGATCTTGGCCGCGGAGAGTTCGCACTCGTTGCGGCCGACCATCGAGATCTCGGGGATCGTGTAGATCCCGTACGGCACGTTCGTGAGCAGGCGGCACTCCGTCGTCGAGAACATGCACGTCACGGCCATGCGGCCCTGCTCCATCGAACTCGACGCGAGCATCGGGAAGCCGATCACGTCCCCCGCCGCGTAGATGTGCGGCACGCTCGTCTGAAAACCGCCGTTCACCGCGAGACGACCACGCTCGTCCGCCGCGAGCCCAGCCGCCGCGAGGTCGAGTGTGTCCGTATTCGCCTGTCGACCGACGGTGTAGAGGAGCGCGTCGCCGCGCACGCTCTTCCCGCTCTCCGTGTCGCAGAACACCCGTCCGGCGGCGTCTTTCCGCACCTGCGTGACCTTCTCGCCGAGTCGGAACGTCGTACCGAGCGCGCGCATGTGCACGAGGAGCGCATCGACCATCTCCTCGTCGCAGAAGTCGAGGATCTCCGTGCGCTGATCGAGAACGGTGACGCGGATGCCGAGAGCCGCGAACATGGACGCGTACTCGAGTCCAACGACGCCCGCGCCGACGACGATCAGCTCTTGCGGCATGTCCTCGACGCCGCCGAGTTGATCCGCGACGAGGATCGTCGATCCGTCGAACGGCACGTGCGGATCGCGCGCTGGCCGCGTACCGCAGGCGACGAGGATCTTGTCGGCGCGCAAGTCGGTCGTCTGACCTTCGTCCTCGACACGCAGCGTGTTCGCATCGAGGAATCGCGCGAGCCCGGGCACGACCTCGACGCCGTTGCGCCGCAGCTGCGCCGTGACGACCTCGTACTCGCGGCCGACGACGGTGCGCACGCGCTCGCGCAGCTCCTGGATCGTGATGCGCTCCTTGAGGACGTACCCCTGGCCGTAGAACGCGCGTTGGCGAAAACCGGTGAGATAGAGGATCACCTCACGCAACGTCTTCGACGGGATCGTGCCGCTGTGCAGCGAGACGCCGCCGATCAACTGCTTGCGATCGACGATCGCGACGGACCGACCGAGCTTGGCCCCCGCGATGGCACCCTTCTGTCCCGCCGGACCGCTGCCGATGACGACGAGATCGTAGGTTTTCAGAGGCATGGGGAGCCGCGCAGGATAGCGCGTGTGACCGCGACCCGATGCGGGTCCGAGATCGCATGCTCGCGATCGCGCCCCTCGTCGCGCACCGACCTCCGATGAAGTACGAGAGTCTGGCCGTCGGGGACCTCGGCTTCACGGGCCGCGAACCTGAGCGCTGACTCGATCAGACCGCCGCGCGCGCGAGTTGACGCTCGTGCATCTTGATCCCGAGCTCGGCGATCGAGCACAACACGGGTTGGATCTCGTGCGCCAAGTCGGTCAGTCGATACTCGACGGACGGCGGCGAGCTGGCCTGCACCTTCCGCTCGAGCAAGCCACGCTGCTCGAGTTCACGCAACCTTGTCGTCAGCACCTTCGCCGAGATCCGTCCGAGCGCGCGCCGCAGTTCGCCGAAGCGCT
>JAYTBY010000629.1:0-3089 GCA_043736755.1 Planctomycetota bacterium
GTTCGAATTTCTAGTTGCCGGGCCATCTGCTCACGTGCCAAACAGGTGAGCGGGAACTCAGCATGACCAAGTCGTTGTCACATCCCAACATGTACCGTCTGGACGTCGCAGATGCCGTCCACAGCAACCCGCACCGACCGCGCGCCACGCGGCGTGCGCCCGGCAACGTTCCCTACGTCGTCGACAACCTGTGGGCGTGGAAGCGCCCCGAGGGATTCCCCTGCAGGAGGCACAGCGTGTTCTGCAGTCCAACGCCGGAGCTCGCGCTTGCGGCGGGCGGCGCGGTCGGGGGCAGGGTGTTCACGGTGGATGCGGGCAATCAGGCTAAGCTTGCGCAGGTTCGTCAGCGGGACGCCCGGTTCCATCCCGAGGCCAGCGGTGACGCAAACCTGGCGAAGCTGCTGCTCCGGTTGCTCGATCGCGGATGGGCCGATGGTCCGCTCGAAGCAAAGCAGAGTATTGCGGTGTTGTGGGCGCCGTGTCTCGAGCGTGCGGAGGTCGAGCGGCTGTTCGAGCTTCCGCCTCTAGCCGCCGTGAGGGAGCGGATGTGGCAGGCCATCAAGTTCTGGGATGAAGCCCGCCTGGTCCAAGGCACCGAGTGGCCCTTCCCGGAAGGGGAGGTGTTCTTCGAGGCGGAGTCGTGGGAGTTCCACGAAGGTTGAATCGGTCGCATTGCACGATCGTCCAATCAGCTCACATCGGCGTCGTTGTTCACCCCAGCGGGCACGTGTCCAGTGGGCCCCGCGTCTTTTGCCGATTCACAGTGTCCCGTCTGGTCGTCGAAGAAGAAGTCCGGTTCAAATTCCTTGAGGAAGGGTCCCTTGGGTAGCCCGCCAAGGAACATGGCTTCATCCACCTGGATGTCCCATGCCATCAACGTTCGAACCGCACGCTCATGTGCGGGCGCGCTTCTCGCCGTGACTAGGGCAGTACGGATGGTCATTCCGGTCTTTGCTGACTGACTGCGTAGTCTGTGTAGTGCGGCAAGAAACGGTTTGAACGGACCAGGCGGAAGCGCCCTTTGGGCGTTCTCGAACTCGTGAACCACGAATGCTGTGAGCCCCTTATCCTGGAATACGCGCTCGGCTTCGTCGCTGAAGAGAACCGCATCGCCGTCGAAGGCAATCCGGACCTCATTCGGATGGCGCGAAGCGTCGCTATATGACTCTGGGTAGACGCGAGCGGCCGGGAACCCCGCCATGAGTGCGCTTCTAACGTCGTCAGAATTAGCCGAGAGAAAGAGATGCGCGCCGAGTGGCGCCAGGTACTTGAACGGTGGGGTGCCGCGGGTGAATACACCGCGGCTGACCGGCAGAGCCAGATGGTCGGTGGATCGGAAGATTCGCAGTCCGCTGACAGGGTCGTTGCGAGACAGGACGACAACCTCGGTCCTCTCAGTTCCATCGGCATTGAACGCCAGGAGCTTTCGAACGAGCGGATAGGCAACGCCAGGTTGGGCCGGCGTCTCGAGATGTTGAAGTTGAAGTGCCCGGTACGCATCAGGCCCATGTTTTTCAAAGTGCGCGTTTTCGGACTCGAAATCGAACAGCGCTCTTGAGGAAAGAGCGACCACAAGTCGTCCGTCGAGGGTGGAGGGCATACTGACAGCGCTCATCACAGCCTTGAGAGTCGATTCTTCAACGTTCCCTAGATTACTAACTTTGGCCCCACCAGGCCGGTCAGTTCACTCACTCGCGTGAGCTCGTGCATCGCCGCCGCGACTTCCGCCAGCGCCTGAGCCGGCAGCAGGCCGTGGTCCGTACCCGGGGCAGCGTGTCTTTCCAAATAGAAGCGCAGGGTCACACCGGCCGTGTCGGTGCCGGAAGCGCGCAGCACGCCGCGCGCGCCGCCCACGAACCGCACGCGCAGGCCCTGGTTGCGGCTCAGGCTGCCGTCGATCGGGTCGGTGTAGGCGAAGTTGTCGGCTGATTCGACGACCAGCTCGCCGCAGCGGCGGCCGGCGAGCGTCGGCAGGGCGGCGATCGCGCCGTCGAGCACGCTGCGGCCGAGGTTCGCGTCCGGCACCACCCAGTCCTCGCGCATGAAGTAATCGCGGCCGAACTCGGCCCAGTGGCGCTCGAGCAGTTCGCGCACGGACTGCCCGGTGGCGGCGAGCAGGTCGAGCCAGAACAGCACGGCCCACAGCCCATCCTTCTCGCGCGCGTGTTCCGACGAGGTGCCGAAGCTCTCCTCGCCGCAGAGCGAGATGCGCCCGGCCTCGAGCAGATTGCAGAAGAAGCGCCAGCCGGTCGGCGTCTCGTAGCAGGGGATGCCGAGCCGGGCCGCCACGCGGTCCACCGCGCGGCTGGTCGGCATCGAGCGCGCGACACCCTTGAGGCCGCCGGCGTAGCCGGGGACGCGGTGCGCGTTCGCCGCGAGAATCGCGAGGCTGTCGCCGGGCGAGACCAGCACGCCGCGGCCGAGGATCATGTTGCGGTCGCCGTCGCCATCGGAGGCGGCGAGCAGGTCCGGCGCATCGGGCCGCCCGGCGAGCGCGACCAGCGCGGCACAGGTCTGCGGGTTCGGATCAGGATGTTTGCCGCCGAAGTCGGGCAGCGGCTTCGAGTGCACCACGCTCGCGGCCGAGACGCCGAGGCGGTGCACAAGCACCTCTTCGGCGAACGGCCCGGTGACGGCGTTGAGCGCGTCGAAGTGGACCCTGAGCCCGCCGCGCAGCGCGCCCCGCATGCGATCGAAGTCGAACAGCCGCTCGAGCGCGTCGGCGTAGGCCGGGACCGGATCGAAGATCTCGACCGACATCGCGCCGAGCTCGTGCTGGCCCTGCTCGTCGAGCTCGATCTCTGGTGCGTTCTCGAGCAGCTTGTAGCGATGGATCTCGCGCGAGCGCGCGTGGATGCGCTCGCACAATGCCTCGGAGGCCTGGCCGCCGGTGGCGACGTTGAACTTGATGCCGAAGTCGCCGTCGGGGCCGCCGGGGTTGTGGCTTGCGGTGAGAAGGAAGCCGCCGGTCGCGCCGCGGGCGCGGATCTCCATCGATGCCGCCGGGGTGGACAGCAGGCCACCGCGCGCGACGCTGGCGCGCGCGACGCCGTTGGCGGCGGCGACGCACAGCAGGGTGCGGATCGCCT
>JAYTBY010000630.1:0-3088 GCA_043736755.1 Planctomycetota bacterium
GACGGTCGCGAGTGGCTCGGTTCGTCGCTGCGCTCACGCTTTTTCGGCCGCGAAATCGTGCTCTCGACGCCGAACAAGACCCTGCGCCTCCTCCCGGTACCGGGATTCCGACGCGGCTGGCGGGTGCACGCGCCGAAGACGGGCGAGCTCGCGCGGATCACGCCGAGCGGGATCGGCACGGCGTCGACGATCGAGGTGTTCCGGCGCATCGACCTCGACCTCGTGCTGTTCGCCTACTTCGTCGGGTCGCTCGTCTACGCCGAGTCGTTCTGGCCCGGCCCCGAGATCGTGGACGACCTCGAGAGCCTCCCGACGGCGCCGTCGAAGGCCTGACTCCTCGGACTCCTCGCGTCGTGGATGATGGTGTCAGACCGATCCATCCACGACGCGATTCCGGGATCCGGCCGCCACGAGTGGACGGGCTCCGGATGGGTCCCGATCCGACGATTGCAGCGAGTCTCGCCCGGCTCTGCGGGCACGACTTTTTTTCGGGGGCGGGCTACCATCCGCGCCTTCACGGGAAGCCTGTGGCGGCCCACGCGTCCTTCGTCCCGCAGGGCCGCTCCATCCGGAGCCTGCGATCGTCCGAACTCTCTCTAGGGAGCCCCCGCCCGCGCGCCCAGCCGGCGCGCCGGGGCCCTCTCCACCCCCATGCGACCTCTCCTCGTACTCGTCCTCGTCCTCGCCGCCATCGGCGCCCTCCTCTTCGCGGTCTTCGGGATCGACAGCGGCGGCAACGCGCCCGACATCGCCCCGCCGGTCGCCGTGAAGCCGGCCGATGGCCCCAAGCCTCCGGTCAGCCTGGAAGGCGGCAACACGAAGTCGCCGAATCGCGCCCCCTCCGAGCCGCGCGGCAACGAGCGCAGCGTCGCCGGCGGCTCGAACGCGGTCGCGCTCGACAACCGCTTGTCGGGGCTCGTCCGCAATCCGCAGGGCGCGCCCGTCGTCGGCGCCGAGGTCGTCCTCAGCACGCTGAACGCTTCGGAGATGTTCTTCGTCAACGACCCGCTGCCCGACCCGGCCAGCGAGCCGCGTGCGCGCACGGATGCCGAGGGCCGCTACTCGTTCGCGGGGATCCAGCCGCGCAACCGCTACACGCTGATCCTCAGCCACCCGGACTACTCGCGCAAAGAGGAGCCCACGGTTCCGATCAACGAGAGCGGTGGCGCGGACATGCCGCCGATCACGATGACGCCCGGCGCCTCGCTCTCGGGGCGCGTGCGCAACGAGGCCGGCGACTTCGTCCAAGGTGCGTCGCTGCACCTCGAGGGCTTCAGCTACCAAGGCCTGGGCATCGTGGCGCCCGACCGCATCAGCGCCTCGACCGACGCCGAAGGCGGCTTCAAGTTCAAGAACGTCCCGTCGGGCCAGCGCTACTTGCAAGCGACGGCACCGGGGTACGCGACGGTCCAAGTCCTGAACCTCGCGTTCGAGAAGGAAGAGACCGTCGTACGCGACATCACGCTCAAGGTCGCGGAAGGCATCTGCGGTCGCATCGTGGGACCGGACAACGTCGGCATTCCGGACGCGCTCGTCATCGCGATCGGCGTCTCGAGCCTGAACCAGACTGGCCGCGCGCAAACGACGACGAACGAGAAGGGTGAGTTCTGCCTCGATGCCCTCGCGAGCGGTGACTACAACCTGATCGCGAACGCGAAGGGCTTCCGCATGGTCAATCGCGGCGGTGGCAACCGCGTCGCGACGAACACGAGCAATCACGTCGTCGAGATGCTGCGCGAGGCCACCGTCTCCGGTCGCGTGACCGAGATCGGCACCGGCAGTCCGGTCACGAGCTTCACGGTGCGCCTGCGCGTGTTCTACAGCGCGGGCACGCCCAGCGCGCCCTACAACGAAGAGACCTACCCCCAGCAGCATCCGAACGGCGAGTTCACGATCCCGGCCGTGCCGCAAGGCGACTTCGTCGTCGAGGCCTGGGCGACGGGTCTCGCGCCGGGCTTCTCACGCAACTTCACCGTGGAAGCGGGCCAACCGCTCACAGGCGTCCTGCTCCAACTCGGGCGCGGCGGCACGATCTCGGGTCGCATCGTGGATTCGCAGGGCAAGCCGGTCGCCCGGGCCAAGATCTCCACGCACGACAACGAGTGGAGCGACGACGAATTCACGCGCGCGATCGGGATCACCTATCCGACCAACGCGACCGGGGCCGAAGCTCGTTCGGGCGACGACGGCCGCTTCACGATCAGCGGCTTGACCCCGGACGTCTACCAGATCCAAGTGATCGCGGCGGGCTACACGGGCTTCATGCGGCGCGATTTGCGCGTCGCCGAGGGCGCGGACAACGCGATCGGTGACCTCCAGCTCGGTCGCGGCGGTGTCTTGCGCGGCACGCTCTACGACGCGTCGGGCAAAGCGCTCGTGGGCGGCACGGTCGAACTGCGCGGCGCGGACGGTGACGTCCCGCGTCAGTACCAGACGCGCACGTCGGGCGACGGCAAGTACCAGATCGCGAATGTGATGCCGGGCAACTACGTGCTGACGGCGATGCGACCGGGCGGCGCGGAAGCGAACCCGTTCGCGCAAGCCGGCGACGCGCGCAACTCCGAGACGCGCGTGCGCGTCGACGAGGGCGGCACGACGACGCAGGACCTGCATCTCGCGGAGTGATCCCGAGGCGTCGGCGCCCGAATCGCGCGAGTCCAACGAGCGGCGATCCTGGTTATCATCGCGCGCATGGCGGAAGCCGTGCGCGCGTTCGTAGAGCCTCCCCGCGAGACGTGGGACGAGCTCGCCTGGTCGACTTACCTCGCCGCCGAACTGCGCGTGCCCGTGGGCGTCGTCTTCACCCGCTCGCGCAGGACTCCGGTCGCGGTTCGACCGCTGCGCGAACCGCGCGGCGCGTTGGAAGTGCGCTTGCACGGCCTCTTCACCGACGCACCCATCGAGGTCCGCGCGGCGCTCACGAGTTGGCTGCGCAGAGGTCGACGTGCACCGCGAGCGACGGATCGCATCGACGCCTTCATCGCTGAGATCCTGCGTCGCGAGCCGCCGCCTGCTGCACGGCGCATCGTGGCGATTCCGGGTGAGCACCACGACCTCGACCGGCTCGCGCACGAACTGCTCGAGGGCG
>JAYTBY010000631.1:0-3085 GCA_043736755.1 Planctomycetota bacterium
CGGCACGTCGTTTCGAGCGCGCTTTGCCTCGTCCGGTTGATCGCCGAGATGCACGACGAGCTGATCGTCGGGCCCGAGAATCGTCACGCGCCCCGCCAGATCCGGCACCGCGAGGTAGCCGTCGTGCTGCTGAATGCTGCACGGCCGTCTGAACATCCCCTTGATCTCACCGAGCTGCTTCCCGTCGAGATCGAAGCGCAAGAGCCGCGCGTTCTCGCGATCAGCGATGAGCAACGTGTGCGGCTCGCGACGCGTGTCGACGAGCAGGCCGTGACAGCAGTTCATCGCGCCCGGCCCGCCGAACGAGCGCACGTACTTCGCCGAACTGTCGTACTGATGGACCCACGACGTTCCGTATCCATCGGCGACGAAGATCGAACCGTTCGGTGCGACCGCGATGCTCGTCGGATGGAACTCGCCCGCGTTCGCGTACTTCTCGGACTCGGCTGGGTAGCCGCGCTCGTACACGACGGTCCCGTCGAGCGCGCGCTTCTTCCAATGGTGCAGGCGGAAGTTGACGTGGTAGAGGAACTCTCCGCCCGCCTCCTTCTGAATCGTCATGCCGTGAACGCCTTCGCCCTCCTCGGCCCCGAAGGCGCGGACGAGCTTGCCATCGCGTCCGTAGACCGAGATCGCGCGCTCCGTGTCCGTGTTCAAGTAGAGGAGCCCGGTCGAGTCCTCGACGATCACGCCGTGCGTGTTGCCGAGCTCCGCGTCGGGCGGCTTCAGCCAGCCCGCGTCCCAGGCGTACTGATGAGGTTGCTTGCCGAGCAGGACCGGACTCGTGTCGCCGGACGCCGCGAGGACCGCGAGGAGGATGCCGTGGATCGCCATGCCGGGAAGTCTAGGGACCGGACGCCGCGCTCCGCTGGACTTCATGCCAGAGTTGCTTCCCCGAGTCGCGTGCGTGGACTAGGCTTCGGCAACCGGGCCTGACTTCGCGTCGGAGCTCTCGCCCGGAGGTGGAGGACGCATGCGCCCCCTGCACAACGAACCGCCCAGGAATTCCCGGTCGTTCGGCAATCCCCGACCCGGTGATCCCCGAGGTGGTGCTTCCACCCCTGCCGCCCGTAACGCCGGCACGGCCGCGCGACTCCTCGCGCAGCACGCGGCGTCGTCGCGCGAGATTGCCGAGCACGAGCACGGTTCGCACACGCTCCGCGTCTGGACGGGGACCGTGGTCGGCCTGTTCGGGAACGACGTCTTCATCGAGCTCGGGCCGCGCATGCAGGGCGTGATCGAACTCGATCATTTCACGACGCCGCCCGCCGTCGGCTCGACGCACGACTTCACGCTGCGCGGTCTCGAGGAAGGCCTCTGGTCGCTGTCGCTCTCGACCGAGAAGAGCCTCGAAACGTGGAAGGAGATGGAGATCGGTTCGCTCGTGCAAGCGCGCTGCGTGCGCGTCGCACCGGGCGGGCTCGAGGTCAAGATCGGCGCTCTCCACGGATTCCTGCCGAAGTCGCACACGGGCCTCGCGCGCGACCAACGTCCCGACCCACTCGTGGGCAAGTTCATCACGGTCGAGGTCATCGAGATCGACAGCGAGCGCCAGCGCGTCACGGTGTCGCGCAAGCTCGTCGTCCAACGCGAGCGCGACGACGACCACCAGCGCGAGGTCGATCGCCTGCGGATCGGTCAAGTCGTGCAAGGCCGCGTGACGCGCGTCGAGGACTACGGTGCGTTCGTCGCGTTCGGCCACGGGATGGAAGGCCTCGTGCACGTGTCGAACTTGACGCACGAGCGCATCGGCCACGCCGAGAGCGTCGTGAAGGTCGGCGACATGCTCGACGCGAAAGTGCTCCACGTGCGTCGCGGCGGGAAGCGCATCGGGCTCGGCCTGAAGCAGATGCACGAGAGCCCGTGGACGGATCTCGAGCGCACTGCGTACGTCGGTCAGATCGTCGCGGGCGTCGTGACGAGCGTGCGCGACTTCGGCGCGTTTATCGCAATTCGTCCGGGCGTCGAAGGGCTCGTGCCCGCGTCGGAATCTGGCCTCGGACCGGCGCAACGATTGAAGAGCGTGCTCCAAGTCGGCGCGCGCGTGTCGGCGCGCATCCTCTCGATGGATGTCGAGCTGCACCGGATGTCGCTGTCGTTCCTCTCCGTCACCGGCGCGCGGATCGCGCCCGAAGAGGCCGAAAACGCCGAGACGTTCGCCGGTTTGGCGCGCACGCTTGGGCTCGAGCACCTCGAGACGCCGCTCGGCAAGGAACTCGGCCGCGCACTGCGGCGCGATGCGGGCTGAGCATCGCGTCGTCGAAGTTCGCGCACTCTCGAACTTCCCTTCACGCTTTAACCGTGTGAGCTAGCGTCGAAACGCGCGCGGAATCAGCGCGAAGTCAGCGTCTCGCCGACCGTGACCGCTTCAACCGAGCTCGCAGCCATGCCGTCGGCGCCGAGGAGTTTCCAAAGGTCGCCCACGATCTGGAACGGGGGACCGCCCATCAGGATCGGCAGCGTTCGGCCGCGCGGCGTCGCGCGCACGGCTTGGACGATTTCGGCTGCGGCGCGCACGTGGAGCACCAACTTCGCCGCGACCGCCACCAGGTCGACTTCGAAGTCGCGCACCGCGGCGGCGACGTCCTCGGCCGGCGTGCTCGCGCCGAGGAACATGACCTCCCGACCGGCCATCTCGAAGTGGTCGGCCACCACGCGCAAGCCGATGTCGTGCAAGTCGCCGTTCGCCGACGTGATCAGCACGCGCTTGCCGTTCCGCGGCTGGCGCGGCATCCGCGCGTTCACGACGGACATGACCTGTTCGGTGATGCGCGAAGAGAGATGCTCTTCGGCGACGTGGACTTCGCCGCGCTGCCACATCCGACCGATCTCGACCTGCGCACGACCCAGCACCTTCGAGTAGAGGTCGGTGATGCTCGTCCCGCTCGCGATCGCGTCCTCGGCCAAGCGGATCGCGTCGAGGCGACGGCCTTCGAGCACCGCCAGCAAGTACTCGCGTGCGAGTTCGACCAGCGGTCCGGGAAGATCCAATGGACCGGGCGCACGTCAGGATTGTGAGGAGGAGGGACGGTCATGCGCCCCACCCCGCCGCGCGCGCCGCGGAGCAGCCTGACCGCCCCTCACC
>JAYTBY010000632.1:0-3081 GCA_043736755.1 Planctomycetota bacterium
TCGAAGCGTGGGCCGCGGGTGACCGAGCTCTGGTCCTCCTGAAGCTGTGTGAGCTGCGCCTCGAAGTCGGCGTAGGTCCAGAGGTGTCGCACTTCAGGCACGGCACGTCGACCGCCTGCTTCGAGCACGGCATCGAGCCGGTCCCCACGTGGAGGCTGAGTCCAGCCCGAGCCCAGGCTTCAGCGCGGCGGCGTTGAATCAGCCGCCTGCACGACTTCGGGTACCGGAGCGACGATCACGCCCCGCTCGCGGAATCTCTGCGCGAACCTCAAGACGTCGCGCGCGTACTGCAACGTCTCGCTCTTCCCGTCGCGATCTCGTTTCGCGCGCCACGCGTCGAACGAACCCGAGTCAAAGATCAACTGCTTCAGCTTCCCGCGTCCGGCGTTGTAGGCGACGAGGACGCGCTCGAGATCCGGGCCTTCGTGACGGTAGAGCCACGCGACGTGACTGGCCGCTAGACGCGCATTGAGCAGCGGATCCGAGAGCAGGTCGCCGCGCGTCGGTGCGGGGATCTTCAGTCGCTTCGCCGAGTCACTGGCGGCCGCGACCTTGAGTTGAAACAGCCCGAGAGCGTCGGCGCTCGACACCGCGTCGACTTGTCCGCGGCTCTCGACGTACATGATCCCGGCGAGGAGACACGGATCGACCTGGCTCTCCGACGCGGCGGTGCGCACGACGTCCGCGTGGCCTTCGACGCGGCGCACTCCGACTTCGCTCCACACCTGCCGCACGACTTTGGGTCCGTGCACGACGCCTTCGAAGAGCAGGAACCCGAGCGCCACGACGAGCAGCACGAGCAGCCAACCGCGCTCGGCCGGAACGCCGAACCGTGATTTCTTCACAGGCCGCGCGCTCACTTGCGCTGGCTGCCCAGCACGAGATCGGAGCGACGTTCGAGCACCCAGTTGGAACGCGCGGGGCCGCGCGGCGGCATCTCACCGCACGCGACACCCGAGAGTCGCGCGAACTCGCGCCACGCGCGTTCGGCCAGCCAGGTCTCTTCGCGATCGAGGAGCGTGAGCAGGAAGAGGCGACCTTCGATCGTGCCCGATCCCTCGAGCGCGCCCTCTTTGGGCTGTGCAATCGACAACCGCTCGATGGCGGCGCGGAACCACACGAGCGCGTTGTCGTGGCGCACGCCCTCCCACCAATTCCACCAAGCCTCGCTCGGGTTCGAAAGACCACCGCGCGGGTCGAGGCACGACAGAATCGCGAGCTCGTTCGCCGCGTGCTTGTCGGCCGGATCTTGCGTGACGATCGCGAGGAGTGGCGGAACCGCGTCGGCGACCAGGAGCTTCGCGAGCACGAGCGCGGCTTCGCGACGCGAGCGCGGGTCGGAGCCTTCCGCGGTACGACGGAGCGCGGGGATCGCGGCGGCCCCGAGACCGACGAGAGCGGAGCGCGCCACGTCCGCGAGCGGCGCGTCGCCCGCGGCGTGGAGCATGTTGACGAGGATCGTGGCCGAAGTCGGATCGCCGAGGCGGCCGAGCCCCTCGACCGACGCGCGACGCACGTCGAGCTCCGGGTCGGCCAGGCCGAGCACGAGTGCATCGAGCACGTGCGGCCCGCCCAGGGATCCGGCCGCACGCAACGCGACGGCACGGCTCGCCGCACTGCCGAGTCGTGCTCGCGCGAGGAGATCGGCGCGCGCGGATTCGACCTTGGCACGGCCGAGCGCCTCGGCGGCGGTGGCGTACACGCGTGGCGCCGGATCCGCGAGGAGCGCGATGAGCACCCGCGCATCCTCGTCATCCGGCGCAAGTCCGAGCGCCTCGGCGGCCGCGCGACGCAGGACCTCGTTCGGGTCGGCCGCGAGCCGACGCACGAACACGCGCTCGCTCGCAGCGAGGATGCGCGTCGGAAGATCCGCCGAGCCGGAGCCGAAGGTCTCGAGCGTGGCATCGAGGAGGCGCTGCGCCACGGCTGCGGCGAGGCGCCGATCGGCACCGGCACCGGCGGCGATGGCGAGATCCACGATGCGGCGTGCGCGCTCGCCCGAGTTCGCTTCGCGACGAAGCACCGCGACGAGTTGCGCGAACGCCTCGGTGGGGAGTTTCCCCGCGGAGTTCGCCGTTTCGAGCTCGTCGAGCGCCGCAGCTCGCCGCTGGACGGAGGTTCCGCCAAGTGCCTCGAGTGCGAGGCTCGCGAGTCGCGCCGTGCGTTCCTCGGGAGTGTGCGCCGACGCCCACCACAGAGACTCCTCGTCGAACTTCGCGCGATCCGCATCGGTCCCCGCGGGTCCGACGAGCACCTGCCAACGGTTCCTCTCGCGCAACGAGGCCGCGAGGGAGATCAACGATTCGAACCAGGGCGCCTTCGCGCGCGGACCCGCCAGGAACGACTTGGAACGCCCGCGAACCTCGATCTCGAGGGAACGATCACTCCGACCCTCGCTCGAATACGCGCCGGGCATGCGCGACGGCGCGAGCACGCCCTCGCGCGCCAGCGCGGCCGCGAGTTCGGCGGCCTGCGCGGCACCGAGGAGGATCGTCTCGCGGCGCCGCGGCGCGCTGGCCGGCCGTACGGTCGCATCCGGTCCGCGCAACTCGACGTCGAGGTCGATCTCCGGTGCTACGGCGGAGAAGCGGATCGCGCCTTCGTCGCCCGGCGGAATCGTCAACGCCGCGCGGCGCGCATGAAAGCCCTCGCGCGCGCGCAACCACCAATCGACCCACGCAGCGCCATCTTGCGCGATGGTCTCACCGGTGACGAGTCGCAAGCGGCGCACCGCCGGTCCGACGAGCGAACTGTGGTCGTCGTGGAAGAACTTGCCCGAGACGGCGAGGACCAAGCGATCGACGACCTCCGCGTCGAGCCAGGTCGAGACGTCGGCGCGATTGCTGCGAAAACCGAGGCCCGCGAGCGCCGCTGCGCACGTGCCGGAGAGGAACGGATCGGTCGAAGTGAGCGACACGAGCAACGGCTCGACGTGCTCGTCGCCGAGGATCGGGCGCAGGCCGGAGTCCTCGCGCTCGAGGATCGCGAGCAACGCGTACGCCTGCGGGCGCAGGACCCAACGACTCTGGAACGCGCGACGCAAGAGCTCCGCGTCGAGTCCCGCATCGCTGCGTGCGCGCA
>JAYTBY010000633.1:0-6691 GCA_043736755.1 Planctomycetota bacterium
CTGGCTAGGCGCCGCGACGACGCGCATTCGTGGATGCTCGGAGGAGCGGCAACGCCGCCAGGGAGATCCAGGTGGCTCGAATTCACACACGAACTTCGCTGACGGGACACTCGCGCTGATATCGAGGAGCCGCGCCGAGCGGATCGATCGAGGCCGTGACACGAGCAGCGTGAGACGGACGGGGGTGACACATCCCGGTGGTGCGAGAGACGGAACACGGCGCCCTGAGCTTTCGTCCAAGTCGGCAGAACGACGCTGACGGCACCCTCGAGCCGACACGGGCTCGGGCCGCCTCAGGAGCGGCGTCGTTCCCGACGCCGGCGGTCCTCGCCGGCGTCCCTTGCTTCATGGGTGCTTCACGGGGTCGAGCAACGGACAGCGAGAACACGCGTCCGCGAACCGCTATCGTCTCGCATGCAAGGAACTGCTCGCATGAAGACCGATCTCGATTCACCGCCCACGTACTCGTCGTCCGCGAAGCGCACGACGGCGCCCTCTCACACGAAGATCGTCGCCACGATCGGGCCCGCGAGCGAGGAGCGCATCGGCGAACTCGTGGACGCCGGCATGTCGGTCGCGCGCATCAACCTCTCGCACGGCACCGGTGACGATTTCCTGCGGCGCGTCGACAAGATTCGCGCGGTCGCCGACGCGCGCATGGCCGCGGTTGGGATCCTCACGGACATCCAAGGCCCGAAGATGCGGATGGGGCGCTTCGAGAATGCGCGCCGTGAGCTGGCCGAGGGCGACGTGCTCAACCTGCGCGAAGGCAAGGGCATGTCGGCTCCTGGCGAAGTGATCTTCGAGTTCACGGGCTTCCAGGAAGCCGTTCAGGCCGGACACCGCGTGTTGCTCGCGGATGGGCAGGTCGAGTTGATGGCGCTCGACGTCGACGCCGGAACGATTCGCGCGCGAGTCACGCGGCCCGGCGCTGTCGGTGATCGCAAGGGCGTGCACTTCCCCGACTCGGCCGTGAACTACGAACTGCCCACGGACGAGGATCGGCGGAACCTCGAGCTCGCGCGCAAGGCCGGCGTCGACTTCATCGGGATCTCTTTTGTGTCGCGCAAGGAAGAGGTCCGCGCCGTGCGCGCGTTGTGCCCCGAAGCGTTGATGGTCGCGAAGATCGAGCGCATGGCGGCGCTCGAGAACCTCGACGACATCCTGGCCGAGACGGACGGCGTGATGGTCGCGCGTGGCGACCTGGGCGTCGAAGCCGAGCTCGAGCAACTGCCCCTCATCCAGAAATCGATCCTCGCCGCGTCCCTGCGCGCCGGGAAGTTCACGATCACCGCGACGGAGATGCTCGAGTCGATGATCGAGAGTTCGCGCCCGACACGCGCCGAAGTCACGGACGTCGCGAACGCCGTGCTCGACGGCAGCGACGCCGTGATGCTCTCGGCCGAGACTGCGGTCGGTCTGTTCCCCGTCGAGGCCGTGGCGACGATGAGCCGCATCGCGCGCGCTGTGGAGTCGAGTCAGCGCTACCGCGACATCCCGCGCCCGAACTTCCGTGCGACCGAGTTCACGTTCTCGAACGCCGCCGCGATGGCCGCCGTGCAAGCGGCCGAAGCGCTGCGCATCACGAAGATCGTGTGCTTCACCGAGACGGGCAACACGGTGCGCCTGATCTCGCGCTACCGCCCGAGCGCCGAAGTGATCGCGCTGACGCCGCACCAGCGCGTCGTGAACAGCATGACGATCCTGGCGCACGTGCGTCCCTTCCTCGTGCGCCGCGAACGCAGCCTCGAGGACATGATCGCGATGGCAAGCGAGATGCTCGTGATGCGCGGTTTGGCGCAGTACGGCGATCCGATCGTGTTCGTGGCCGGCGTGCCGGCCGGGATGGCGAAGACGACGAACGTCGTGAAGCTCCACCGGATCGGCGAAGAAGTGAAGTTGCACTGATCGGCGCTCCCTTTGACTGCGCGCTGGCTACGCGTCTCCTTTGTCGCCGACGTGGGGTGACTCGACCTCGGTCGAGACAGTCGGCTCGCGCCGACGATTTCGTCGCGCACGGTCGTGCCGTTCGATCCTCTACCCGAGTCGGCGCCGCTCACAACGGCTCACACGGACGTGACCGAAGCTCCCCAGGACGAAGTCACCCCGAAGCCGCCCGCTCTTGGGGTGGCTTCGGGGTGCATGACGATCTCCTAGGAGAGCGGAAGGTGGGCATGTGAGGTGTCGAATCCACCTCGCGGCCCGCGGACGTCAGGCGCGCTTGCCCGGCTGGTCGCCAGTGGTCTTGCTGCCCGAGCGGCCGCTGTCGTCGTTCGACTCGTTCGTCGAGGTCGTTCCCGATCGCGTCTTGTCACCGGCGCGCGATTTGTCCGAACCATCGACTTCGAGGCGGCGAGGATCGTTGTCCTCTTGGTCGCCATAGTTCGGAGTCTTCGGGTTCGGCAACGGAGCGGCGGGGTTCTTCGTGTCACCTGAACCGCCGCGGTGTTCGCTCGGACGGTCGTCGTAATGCGGAGCGGGCTTGCCGGCCGGGCGGTTCTGCTCGGTGCGCGGAGCGTCCACGCCCTCGCGTCCTTGCGGCCGATTGTCACCGGCGGGCTTCGTTCCCGAGTCACCCGGCGTCTTGCCGCTGTCCTCGCGCGGAACGTTCGTCTTCGGATTGCCTTGGTTGCCGGCCGGATTGTTGGGGCTGTGCGGTTGTTGGTTCGCCATGGGATTGCTCAGTTCTCGCGCAGATCTACTGTTCTCGTTCACGCGACATCCGGCGATCCGATCGCTTCGTGCGATCGAGAAGACCAGCGAGATGTCCAGCACGTGCGCGGCTCCGTTGACTCCGCGCACGGCCGTGGACCGTTCGTTCAGCGCGGGTTCGTCGTGTCTCGACGCATGCCGCTGCGCCCGCCGGTTTCCTTGCCGGACCAGTACGGGCTGACGCCGTAGTAGGCGTAGAGCTCGCTCATCCACGTCGGCTCGGACATCCGAATCCACTCTTCCTTCTTGAACTCGGGCGACTTTTGCAGACGTTCCTTGGTCACGTCGACCACCAGGTTGTCGGGCGCATCCTTGCCCGCGCCCGGAGTCGCGTTCACCGCAGCCCACGGGATGGCGTGCAGCTTGTCGCCCATCCCAAGGAACCCACCGGAGCTGACCACGACGTAGGTGATCCGCGCGTTGCGCGGGTCGATCGCCAGTTCCTCGATGTCACCGATCTTGTCCTTGCCCGTCGTGACGAGGTTCTGATCGAGGAGCTTGCTGGCGCGCACGCCGCGGGTCTTCGCGATCACGTCGCCCGCATCGTCGACCCGCTTCACTCCGTAGTGCTTGTCGAGTTCCATGCGCCAAGACGGTGCCGTCATGTCCGGCCACTTGTCTTTGTCGAAGTTCGGCGCGGTCTCGAACTTCATCGGGTCGAGGTGCAACGTGAAATCGCTGCGCATCTTCTCTTTGCGCTCGCCGGGCAGCGCACGGACGTCGAGCGTTTGGAAGGGCACGGCGTACCACTTGTCCTTCAAGCTGCCCTTCACCTCGAGCGAGACGACGGCGTAGTCGATGCGCCCCGAGGCCGGGTCGATGACGAGATCTTCGATCTCGCCAATGGTCTCGTTCTTGGCGTTCTTCAGGTTCGTGCCGATGACGTCACTGGCCTTGTGGCACCACATTTCGCTCTTCATCCAGGCGTTCACCGGTGCTTCCGTGCGCCGCATGGGCTTGTCGCCGTGGGGCTTCGAGTCTTGCGGAAGGGCGAAGGCGCTCGCGCCGAGAAAGGCGACGGAAGCGACGCCGAGGTTGATCTTGGATTGCATGGGTTCGTCCTCTTGTTGATCTGTCGGGGCGCCGGCGGAAATGCTTCCTGACCCAACGCTCGGAGTGCAGCGGATGTCAGAGTCACGCGCGCCCTGAATTGGGCGCTGTCTCCGCGAACGACTGAACCGTGCGTAGAGCGTTAGGCAAGGTGCGTGCCGAGCCCCGCGCGGCCTGCCCTGGGCTGCTGCACGGCGGATGGGGCGATCGTCCCGCCCACTTGTAGATTTCTCGCGGAAGCGAACGCGATGCGCGGTTCATGAAGAACGCGGGACACAGCGCTCTCTTGGATCGAATGCGGAGACCACAGCGCCATTTTCGAGATGGAGTCCCTGTGGACGCTCACAGCGCGAACATCGTGGGGACGGCGGTCTCACGCTGGTCGGTGGACTGCACGGAGTCGTCCGCGAGATGAACGCCTCGAACCGCGACCGGATGCTCACTCCGAAAGGCTGGATGCGATTCGCGGCGGCTGGACGCTGCGCGTGGACGGTCGAGGGCCAGGACTCGCGCTTCGCAATCTACGACGTCCGCGATGTGGGACTTCTCTACTCGATCGACGTCGCCGAGTTCGAGCGCGATACCGCGAAGTGAGGTGCACGAAAGACGCGCGTCGGCCGCGTGGATCGATGCATCGCCAGCGCGGCCAGGAGTCGCAATCACCCTCGAGAACGGCGATTGCCGATGCGCAGGCGCGGATCGCCGAGGCGTCGCAGGTCGAATTCGCCCCGCCGCGCGAAGCCTGCGCGCGTGAGGAGCCGTGAAGTGCAGATGGAACGTAACGCCCAGGATTGCGGTGCATACTCTCAATCCCCATGGGGCCGAGGCCCCCACCCCGAGGAGCATGTCATGACCGCACGTCGCTGGATCGCTTTCACCGCCGCGCTGTCCATCACGTTCACGGCCGCTCACGCGCAATGTCCGGACTGGACGACGGGGTTCGAGCGATCACCTGTCCTCTTCACCGGTGCAGTCGCGGACTTCGCGACGTTCGACACGGGCTCTGGGCCGAAGCTGTACGTCGCGGGTTCGTTCACCTCCCCGCTCCTGAACGATCGCGTCGGCCTCGCGGTCTGGGACGGAAGCACTTGGGCCGACGTGCCGGGGGCCCCCGACGGTTCGTACTCCGCGATCGAGGTGCTCGATCTCGGCTCGGGTCCTGCGCTCTACGCGGCGTGTCAGGTGCTCGGGCCAACGGTCCAATTCCAGGTCGCGCGCTACGACGCGAACGGTTGGACGGTGATCGGCACGGCGCCGGGCGGGTTGTTCCGCTCGTTCGAAGCGTTCGACGACGGCTCCGGTCGAAAGCTCTACGTCGGCGGTCGCGATCTGCGCGTTGGCGGTCTGCCGATCTCGACGACGCTCGCGCGCTTCGATGGGACGGGTTGGACCTCGACACTCCACTGGCCGACGGACATCGTCGCGCTCGAGGAATTCGATGCCGGAGCTGGCGTGCGACTCTTCGTGGGCGGCCAGTTCACGAGCGCGGGTGGGACGTCCGCGGCCAATGTCGCGAGTTGGGACGGCGCGACGTGGTCGCCGATGAACGGCGGGGCGAACCTGAGCGTCTTCGCCCTGCGCGCGCTCGATTTCGGCGCCGGACCGCGTCTCGTCGCGGGAGGCAGCTTCACGATGGCGGGAGGACAGCCCGCGAACCACGCCGCGAGTTGGAACGGCAGCACGTGGACTCCGCTCCCGGGCCTGGCACCGATCGAGTTCGTGATGGACCTCGACACACACCTTGGTGCTCTCGTCGCGCAGACCTACCTCGGCAGCGTGATGCGTTGGAACGGCTCGAGTTTCGTCGCGATCTCGGGTCCGACGGTCGGCCTGCTCTCGAACGCCGGCGCGCTCGAGTCCATCGACTTGGGGGCCGGCAGCCGACTGTTCGCCGCCTCGGGCTCGTTGGGGATCGGCACGGATGCGACCGGGATCCTGGCGCAGTGGAGCGGATCCGATTGGGACGCGGTCCCGGAATACGCGCAGGGACTCGACAACTCGGTCCTCGCGCTCGCGGAGGCCGTGATCGGCGGTCAGCGCGCGCTGTACGCGACCGGGAATTTCAGGGCGGCCGCGGAAGTCACGAGTCAAGGCATCGCGCGCTTCGACGGCACGTCTTGGAGCACCGTCGGTGGGCCCGGCATCACCTCACTGTTCAATTTCTCCGCAGGTTCGAGCCTCGCGTCGTTCGACGACGGCGGCGGCGTCGACCTGTACATGGGCGGTGTTTTCACGCAGGTCGCGGGTGTGAACGTCGCGAACGTCGCGCGCTGGGACGGCTCGTCGTGGTCCGCCGTCGGCACGTTGGACGGGCGTGTCCAAGCCCTGGCCGTGCACGACGCCGGGAGCGGACCCGAACTCTATGCCGGCGGCTTCTTCCCAGTGGACGGCGGTCATCACATCGCGCGCTGGAACGGTGCCGCGTGGCTCCCGCTCGCGACCGGCGTCGATCCGAACGGCGGGGGACAGTTCCCCGACTCGACGTACGTCGACGACATCGCGTCGTTCGACGACGGCGGTGGCTCGAAGCTCGTCATCGCGGGTTACTTCGCTTCCGTGAGCGGCGTCGCGGCGCCCGCCGTCGCGCGTTGGAACGGAAGCGTCTGGCAGGCGATGCCGGGGATCCCCGCGAACATGGCGGTCCACGACGTCCATGTGTGGAACGGGGAGCTCTACGCGGGCGGCACCGAGAGTCTCTGGCGCTGGAACGGAGCATCGTTCGTGCAGATGGCGACAACGACGCCGGTGAGCGGCCGCGTGCGCGCGATGGCCACGATCACAGACGGCGCGAACTCGCGCCTGCTCGTCGCCGGCGAGTTCAGCGCTATCGGCGGCATCGCCGCCACGAACGTCGCGCAATTCGACGGCGTGAATTGGAGCGCAGTGGACGGCGGAACGGATGGCCCCGTGCTGGCGCTACACGTCACCG
>JAYTBY010000634.1:0-6691 GCA_043736755.1 Planctomycetota bacterium
TGCTCGCCGCGATCGACGCCGGCGCGGACCTCGTCGCGCCCTGGCGTCATCCGCGGATCGACCCGGTCCTGAACCGCATCCAATCCGCCGCGTTCAACCGCGTCATGCGTTGGATCCTCCACGCGCAATTCCACGATCTGAACTGCACGTTCCGCGCGATGCGACGCGAAGTCCTGACCGACGTCCCGATCCACGGGGACATGGTTCGCTTCCTCCCGGCGATCGCTTCGCGACAGGGCTTCAAGGTCGTGGAGGTCCGGGTCCGACACCTGAAGGAATGGGGCGGCAAGGGATTCTTCGGTCCGGGCGTCTATCTGCGCCGAGCGCTCGACGTCCTGGGCGTCGTGTTCGTCTCGAAGTTCACCCTGAAGCCGCTGCGCTTCTTCGGAGCGGTCGGCGGGCTGTTCCTGCTCCTCGGCGCGATCCTCTGCCTGACGATCGTCGTGCAGGGCCTGGTGATGGGCAACGGGATCAACTTCTCGCGACCGCTGTTCCTCGTGGGGGTCTTGCTGTTCGTACTCGGCGTCCAGGTGATCGGCTTCGGACTCGTCGGCGAGATCATCATCTTCACGCGCGCCAAGAACGTGCGGGAATACCGCGTCGAGAAAGTCTGGGAGGGTCGCGATGAGTCGCGCGACGCCGATGGAAGCGCCGACGGCCAAGGCGGCAGCGCCGACGGCCAAGGCGGCGGAGGCAGAGGCCCTGGTCCCTGATCCGCGGCCGGACGGCGAGCGAGTCGTGCGCGAGTCGATGCTCGGCCCCGCTTCACTCGAGGAACAGGCCGGAGCCGCCGCGCGCCCCGCGGTGACCGTCCGCGATCTCACGCGCGCCGACGACGCTCTGCGCGACGCTCTGGTGCGCAGCGCGAGCGCGGGGTCGATCTTCCACATGTCCGGTTGGGAGCGCGCCGTCGAGCGGGTGTTCCATCACGAGCCGCGCTCCTTGGGCGCGTTCCGTGGGACCGAACTCGTGGGCGTTCTCCCGCTGATGTTGTGCCGCACACCCACGCTCGGTCGCCACCTCGTGTCGATGCCCTACGGCGTGTACGGCGGGCCCGCGTCGAGCGACGCGAGCGCCAATGCAGCACTCGTCACAGCGGCGACGCGCCTCGCGGAGTCGGAACGCGTCGGTCGCCTCGAACTGCGCTGCGTCGAGGATCCGGGCACGCCCGGCTTCGTCGGCTCGGATTTGTACGCCGCATTCGTGCAGGAACTGCCCGAGGATCCGGACGAGATCTGGACGCGCATGCCCAAGCGCGCGCGGGCCGAAGTCCGCAAGACGATTCTGCGCAACGGGCTCTCGATGAGCGAAGGGCCGTGGTACGCCGACGACCTGTACGAGCTGTTCCACCGCAGCAAGAAGCGTCTCGGTTCGCCGGCGCTTCCGCGCGCTTGGTACCACGCCTTGATCACGGAACTCGGTGCGGACGTCCTCGTCCACGTCGCGCGCAGATCGTCCGAGCCCCTCGCCGCGACGATGTCCTTCGTGCACGGCGACAAGCTCGACTTCTACTACATCGGCGTCACCGACGAGGCGAACCGCGAGTTCAACGCGACGAACTTCCTCGTCGTGCGCCTGCAGGAGATGTGCGTGCGTCGCGGCATCCGCCGCTTCGATCTCGGCCGCAGTCGCGTCGGATCGGGTCCGTACCAGTTCAAGAAGAACCAAGGGTTCGAACCGCGGCTGCTCGGATATCGGACGAAGCTCGTGGGGAGCCGTGAGGTCTCGAAGTTCAACCCGAGCAACCCCAAGACCGAGTGGTTGCGCGAAACATGGGGCAAATTGCCCGATTGGGCGACGCGCGCGCTGTCGAACCGATTGATGCGCTACTTGCCCTGAGAGCGCGTGAGGCCATCGAGCCACCGCGCGCTCGAGGCTCAGTTCCGCCGATCTGCGACGCGAGATCCCGTGAATTGCTCACAGGCTCCGAGCGGCCCGCATGCGCTCGAGCAAGACCGCGACGGCTTCGTCGAGTCGGTTCGCCACGATCTCGGGAGCCGGGACGATGCGCGGCAGTTCCGTGGCCCCCTTGCCCGTGAGCACGAGCGCGGCGTGCACGCCGACCGCGCGAGCAGCCTCGACATCGCGCGCGGCATCACCGACGAGCCAGCTGTGCGCGAGGTCGATCTGGTGTTCGCGTGCGAGGTCCTCGAGCATCCCCGGTGCGGGCTTGCGGCAGCTGCACTCGACGCGCAGGGCGCCGACACCTTCCGTCGGGTGATGCGGGCAGTGACGGATCGCGTCGAAGTGCGCGCCGTGCAGCGCGAGCTCATCGCGGAGCCGAGCGTGGATCGCGCCGAGTCGAGCCTCATCGATCCAGCCGCGGGCCACCGCGCTCTGGTTCGTGACGACGAGCACGGGGATCCCGGCCGCGTTGAGGAGTCGCACGCCCTCCGCCGCTCCCGCGAGCAACACGACGTCCTCGGGCTTCAGCACCCACGGATCCTCGCGCGTCAGGACCCCGTCTCGGTCGAGGAATACCGCCGGTCGCGGCGCACGCGGGATCACCGCGGACTCGCGGCACTAGCCCGCGGACTCGCGGCATCAGCTCGCGGGTTCACCGATCCGGGATGCCCTGGAACGGCGTCGTCCGAGAGACGGTCGAGGTCGATGTGGATTCGGCCCGGCGCATGACCCTCGGTCCACTTCACCGGTACGAGCAGGTCGCGAAAAGAAAGGAACAACGGGAAATGCCAGGCTTGCGGTCCGACGTACATCTCGGTCCACAGCACCGAGTAGACCTCGTCGTGCGGCGTGAGGAACCGCGTCTCGGGACGAAAGCCCGCTACCGAGAGGTCGATCCGCACATCCTCGTCGACGTCGAACTGGATCATGCACGGCGTCACGAAGCCGATGTTGCGCCCGTCCACCGAGACCGTCGCTCCGGGCGGACTGGTCGAGAGCGCGATCGCGCGATCGGGCGCGAGGAGGCTGCAGCTCGTGAGCGTGCAACCGACGACTACGGCGAGGACACGCACGTGAAGACTCTGACCGCTGCTCGAGGACATGGCAAGACGCACCTCTTGCATTGGTCGGACGGCTTTGGGAAAGGACTGCAATGGATCGGGCGGAACCCGTCGGCGCGAGGACCCAGGACGCGTCGGTACGCGCTGCCGCGGACTCCCAGGGAGACCGGATCTCGCGCTGGATCCTGGCCGCTGCGCTGACGCTGGGTCTCCTGCGCTTCGTCCGCCTTTCGACCTGGAGCCTGTGGATCGACGAGTCGCTGACGTGGACCGACATCCACCACGGGATCGTGGGCGGGGAGATCCAGAACCCGTTGGGCTACCGACTCATCGAGTGGACCGTGGATCTCCTGGGTGGCGTGGCGAGCGAGTTCTCGCTGCGGATCCTGCCCGCCGTGGCGGGATGGGCTTGCATCCCCGCCGCCTACTGTGCATTTCGCACGTTGTTCGGGGCACGGCGCGCGGCCGTCGCGAGCCTCATCATCGCCGTCAGTTCCTGGCACCTGTACTGGTCGCAGAACGCGCGCTTCTACACGCTGGCGCAGCTCACGACGCTGCTCGGCGCGTGGATCCTCTTGTCCGCGCTGATGCGGGGATCCGTGTTGCGAGCCGGGCTCGGTCTCGCGCTGGCGGCCGCCGGAGCGCTGTTCCATCCGTCGGCCGTCCTGCTGCTCCCCGCGTTTTCGTTAGCGCCGTTCTTCCTCGGTCGGATCAAGCGGCCGATCGCGTTCGGATCGGATCTCGTCGCGCGGGCGCTGCTCGCCGTCGGCATCGTCGGGGCGCTGATCTCAGCCGGCTGGATCCTCGATTCGTGGCACACGTACGCGTATCAGAAGGGCCAGAGCGCCGCGCTGTCGTCCATCGCGCACTACCTGAAGACGACGGGGTTCTTCGTGACGCCGCTCCTCGCGAGCGGAGTGCTCGTCGGGACGTGGTTCGCCGTCACGTCGCGTCGTGGTGCCGACTTGTTCGCGGTCCTCGTGGTCCTCGGCGCGATCGTCGTGGCCTTCGTCGCGGCGGCCTTCGTGCGCGTCAGCGCGCAGTACGTCTTCGTCGTCCTGCCCTGGATCGCGCTCGTCGCCGCGCTGCCCGTCGGGAGTCGGGGCGAACCGGGCCTCGGTCGTCGCGGTGACGCCGCGTGGATCCTCGTGCTCGCGTTCCCAGCGCTCGTCACGTCGTTCCTCTACTTGACCGTGCGCGGTGGTGAACGTCCGCCGTGGCGCGAGGCGTACCAGCACGTCGCGAACTCACGCGCGAGCGGCGATCAGATCTTCGGGATGGCGGCACCCGTCGGCGAGTTCTATCTCGCGCCGGAGAACACCGACTTACGGCGACCGACGGCGCTGGCTTCGCTCGATCTCTATCACGCGCGCATGCCCGAGCACTGGGCCGCGAAGGGGCGACGTCAGTGGTTCGTCGTGAACCCCGAGGATTTTCTGGGGTGGGATCCGCGCGATGCTTCGGACTTCCGGCGCTTCCTGCGCGAGGAATGTCGACTCGACAGGGATTGGCCGCTCTACGTCGAGAGCCGCGATCTCTCCGTCCGGGTCTACGTGCGCGACTGATTCGAGCGCAGACCGTGACGTGCGTCAGCGCGGTGCGCAGCACGTCGGCGCACTGCTCGACGTGCTCGCAGCGTTAGTTCGCGCGACCTTGGAAATCGCCTTCGGCCGTGCCGACCTTGACTCTCTCGCCGGCCTGGATGTGCAGCGGGACTTTGATCTTCAAGCCCGTTTCGAGCACCGCTTCCTTCTTCACGTTCGTCGCGGTGTTGCCCTTGACGGCTGCCTCGGACTCCACGACGAGCAGGATCACGCTGGAGGGGAGTTCGACCCCGATCGCCGTCGTCTCGTGGAAGGTCACGTCGACGACCGTGTTCTCCTTCACGAAGCCCATCTTGTCGCCGACGAGTTCTTCCTGGAGCGGGAACTGCTCGAACGATTCCTGATCCATGAAGATGTAGGACCCGTCGGCTTCCATGTAGAGGTACTCGGCCTTCTTGCGATCGAGGTACGCGACCTCGTACGAGTCGCTGGAGCCAAGCCGCATCGGCGAGAGAGCGCCCGTCCGCAGGTCCTTGACCTTCATGTGGATCACTGCGCGCAGGTTGCCCGGCGTGTGGTGGTTGTACTCCGTGATCAGGAGCAGCTTCTGCCCGTCGACGATGACGGTGCCCTTGCGCAGTTCAGTCGCCTTGACGGCCATGGGGAGATCCTCGGACTCGAGTTCGTTGGCCAACGAGGATACGGGTACTGCCCCGTGCACGCGACCTCGCGTTCGGTCCGTGCCCGTGAAGAGTTCACGGGCGCTCGCGTCGTGGAGCCATGCAACGAGGTCTCGAGAGGCCGGTAGCCTCGATTTCCTGACGGACTCTCAGAAGCGTTTGCGCTGGCTCGAAGCGGGGATCCCGAGTGCCTTGCGATACTTCGTGACCGTGCGGCGCGCGATGCGGATCTGGTCGCGTGCCTCGAGGCGGTCGCCCAAGTCCTCGTCGGACAACGGAGCCGAGGAATCCTCGGCCGCGACCAACTCCGCGATCTTCTGCTTCACCGACGCTTGGCTCGCGAGCTCGCCGGTCTCGGTCGTCGTCCCGCCAGTGAAGAAGTACTTGAGCGGGAAGATCCCGCGCGGCGTTTGCGCGTACTTGCCGGCCACTGCGCGCGAAACGGTCGAGATGTGCACGCCGACCTCGTCGGCGACCTCCTGCATGCGCAACGGCTTCAGGCCTTCGACCCCGCGCTCCAAGAAGCCGCGCTGTTCCTTGAAGATCGCGTGCGCAATCAGATCGAGCGTCATCTTGCGCTGCTGCAAGGCATCGAGGAACCAACGCGCGGACTCGATGCGCTTCTTGACCCACTCGCGCACGCCGTCGCCCTTCTGCGCGGCCTTGAGCACGTCTTTGTAGGCCAGCGAGAGACGCAAGTCGGGCGCCGCCTGGCGGTCGAGTCGCACCTCGTAGTCGCCATCGATCTCTTCGACGATGACATCGGGATGGATGACGTCGGCTTGCACGCCGCCGAAACCCGCGCCGGGGCTCGGCTCCAACTTGCGCAGGAGTTCGAGCGCGTCCTTGACCTGTTCGATCGATGCTCCGGCATCCTTCGCGATGCGCGGCAGCTTGTTCTGCTCGACGTCGACGAGATGTCGCTCGACAATCGCCTTGAGGAGCGGCTCGGAGCCCATGCCCATGGCCTCGAGTTGGAGTTCGAGGCACTCGCGCAAGTCGCGCGCGCCGAGCGCCGGGTGCGAGATCGAGCGGATCTCGTCCAGCACCTCGCGCAGTTCTTCGACCGTGACCGGCGGATCCTCGGCGGCGACGATCGGATCCTCGCCCGGCTCGGGGTTCATGCACTGAATCGCGATTTGCTCGAGCGGCTCGGGGATCCAGCCGCGATCGTCGAGCGACCACAGGAGGTACTCGGCGAGTCGGCGCTGGCGAGGACTCAGGTCGAGGATCGCGAGCTCGTCGACGAGGACTTCGGCGAGCGTCTTCTCGATGTCGGGCGTGTTCGCCATCGCCTCCATCTTCTTGTCGCCGTCCTCGGACGAACCGGTGCGCGTGCGGCGCGTGCCGTCGTCCAAGTCGCGCTCGTAGCGATCGAACTCGTCCCGCAGCGTGCTGACGCCCGCCTCTTCGACGACCGGGACCGTCGGGCTGGGCGAGTCACTGGGCTCTTCCTCGCCCGTCGCCGTGTCGCTCGAGTTGGGATCCGCCTTTTCGAGGA
>JAYTBY010000635.1:0-3070 GCA_043736755.1 Planctomycetota bacterium
CCGCGATCGCGTGTTCGGCACGACGATTCGCGCGAGCCTCGGCGCCGGTGGGCTCGAGAGCGCGAGTCCCTCCGTGCGGCCGGTCGTGGCCTCCGACGGCCGCTTCGTCGCGTTCGAAACAGCGGGCGCGCTCCTCTCCGCGGACGTTGCGGGGAGTTGGAAGCTCTACCGACACGACCTCACCGCGGGCGGCATCGAGCGCCTCCTCGTCCCCGTGAATGCGCAGCCGTTCACCTCGGCGCAATCCGTGATCGCCGCCTCGCCCAACGCGCTGCTCGTGGCCTCGTTCGCGTCGAACGTGGTGCCCTACGACCCGAGTGGTCACGCCAACCTGTTCCTCGTCGACCTGGCTCCCGCCACTGCGCGCACGGTGTGCACCGGTTTCGGCCCGCTCGCCGCGTGCCCTTGCGGGAACGCCGGCGGCATCGGCCACGGCTGCTCGAGTTCCGTCGGCGGGGGAGGACCGCGCCTCGTCCGCCTTGGGCGAAGCGCGCGTGGGTGCGGACACGTTGACGCTCGACGCATCGATCTTGCCACCCACGACGAGCACGCTGTTCCTCCAGGGCACGAGCCTCCAAGGCGCGGGGAACGGCACGGTGTTCGGCGACGGGTTGCGTTGCGTCGCGGGCACCGTGGTGCGCCTCGGGCAGCGCACGGCCGCGGGCGGGTTGGCGTCTCTCGGTGCGCGACCCGGCGATCCGCCGATCTCGACGACGGGTGGCGCGCCGGCCGTCGGCGGCACGCGTTACTACCAACTCTGGTTCCGCAACAGCGCGGTCTTCTGCACGAGTGCGACGTTCGGGTTCACGAACGCGGTCGAGGTCGCGTGCGGCGTCTGACGTCGGCGCTCCGATCGAAGAGGTGGCCGACGCCAGCAGCGCGGTGATTCTCGGGCTGCGGGATCGACTGCGCCCGATGAGGTGGCCCGGCCAGAGCGGACGCGTGACGAACCCGGCCCTTGGTCGGCGCCGCACGTGTCCACTACAACGGAGTCGTGACGGCGAGGAAGTGCGCGGGGGTCCTGGTGCGTGCCGCCCCGTGTCGACTCGCTTTGCCGCGGGTCTTCTTGGCGCGCGGAATGCTCGTGTGCGCCGGCGTCGTTCCTCTCGCGCAAGAGCCGCCCGCTCCGGGGTTGCGTCTCACCCTTCCCGGCGACGCGGAGGTCCTGTCACCCAGCGATCGTCTCGCCGGCCCCGACAACGCGCGCGAGGAATCCGATCTCGGGCTCGCGTTCGTGGAAGTCCTCTCGGCGCGCGAGAGCGCGTTCGTCGGCGAGCTCGTCACCCTCGAGATCCGTTTCGGTCTCGACGCGCAGTTCCTCGAGCGCGAGGCCGTGCCGCTCTTCCGCCGACACCTCGACGTGCCCGTGCAGATCGAGGCACCGTGGATCGACGCCCCCGATTCACCCGAGCTCACGCGACTCTTCGTCTCCACGGCGCCGTCCGAGCGCGTGCTCGTCGCGCGCAACGACCACGTGGGCGAGGCGCGGCGGCTTCAGGATCGCAACGTGAATGGGCGCACGTTCCGTGTGTTCGCGCTCGACGTCGTGCGCATCGAGCGCTCGGTCGGCACGCTCAGACTCGGCGCACCGCGTCTCTCCTACGCAGCCGGACTCGACTTCCGCGATGACTTCCTGAACGGTCGGACGCCGAGCGGACGACGCGACGCATTCGTCCTCGGTTCCGAGTTCACGCTGCGCATCGAGCCCGTGCCCGAGATCGATCGACCGCCGACGTGGAGCGGCGCGGTGGGGAACTTCGATCTCGCTCTGCGTGTGCTCGCGGCGGAGGAGAGGACTCGCTCGAGCGTGCGTTTCGAACTCGTGCTCGCGGGAGACGGCGATCTCGGGTCCGTCGGCATACCCGAAGCACGCGACTTTCCCGGCTGCGCCATCCTCGGTGTCCTCGACGATGCGGGGCGTGCGCGGCGCACGGTCGTGTACGACCTCGAGCCGAACGCGAGCGGATCGCGCGAGATCGCGCCGATCTCCTGGAGCTTCTTCGATCCGCGACCGCCGGCGCGCTTCCGCACGATCACCACGGCACCGCTGCCGCTTCCGGGGAAACCAGACGCGTCGACGCCGGATCGGCGCTCGAACGAGGGATCGGGCGCTGATTTCTCGCCGCCGTCACCTCTCGCCACGCGGGTACTCGTCGGCCTGATCTTCCTGACCGTGGCCGTCGTGGCGGGCCTCGTGGCGCTCGAGTGGTTCCTCCGGACCCGCCGGCGGCTGCAGAAAGAACAGAGGGCGGCTCCGCGTGAGGAACCGCCCCCTGGGGGTTAGGGGCCGGGCCGGACAGGGAGTTTCACCCCGCCGGCCTGGCGGCTCGTCCAGTCTCCTGGGCGAAGGCCCCGACCCTCCCCGCGCGGGGACGCCAGCCACACGACCTTCACCGGGCTTCTCGCGTACCGCAGCCACCGCATTGCTGCGGTACACCCGGTCCCATGGGCCTCGAAGGTCGGTCGTCGTCCCCAGAAGGTCAGGAGCCATCCGAACCGATCGAAGACTACCCCCCGTTCGGAAGGCGGGCGGAAAAGTCCGCGCAGGCTCCGCGATCGAGCGGAAACGCGTGTTTCCAGCCGCGGGATCCTCCGCGGGGACTCGCTGCGCGAGCCGGAGCCGTCCGTGAACGTGGGATCGAGTTGGCGACGGCCGCTCAGGATCCCGCGCCGCCACCCGACCCGCGCCGGCGTCGGCTGCGGCGTCGCGGAGGAGCTGCCGGTTCCGGCCCGAACTCGGCCTCGATCTCGTCCGGCGGCGACGAGAGCAAGCGCCGGTAGCGATCGCGCCAACCCTCGTAGAGATCCCAGCCCTGTCCACGGGCGGCGACGCGCAAGCGGAAGAGGTCGAGCGCCTCGACGAAGTCCTCGCTGCGCAGGAAGAGCAACGGTCGGAACCGTTTCGTGGCGACTTGGGTGAAGCGCCGCTGCTGGAACACGATCCGTCGTGCGCGCGCCGTGTCCTTGCGCGGCAGCCGCGTCTCGAACGCGATGGGCTCGAGCACTTCGCCCGTCACGGTGAGCAGATCGGGCGGTTCCCCACGACCTTCGCGCGTCGCCGGGTCGGCTT
>JAYTBY010000636.1:0-6679 GCA_043736755.1 Planctomycetota bacterium
ACTCCGCTCATCGAACTCTCGGTCCGTGACTTCGTCGCGAGCCTCGCCGCGCGATCGTCGACACCGGGTGGTGGCAGCATGGCTGCGGCACTCGTCGCCTCAGGCAGCGCGTTGGCGGCTATGGCCTTCCGATTCACGTCGGGCGAGAAGTTTGCCGCGGTCGAGAGCGCGATGGCGCAGCGCGTCGAAGAACTCGAGCGACACCAGGCCCGCGGGATCGAGCTCGTCGACCTGGATGCAGAGAGCTACGACGCCGTGACGGCCGCGTACAAGCTGCCCAAGGTCACCGAGGCGGAGAAGGCGGCGCGCTCGGCGGCGATCCAGGCCGGTTTGCGCGGAGCACTCGCCGTCCCGGCTGAGACGGTCGAACACGCGCTCGCGGCGTTGCGGATCGCGGTCGACGGGATCGCCGATGCGAATCCGAACCTGCTGTCCGACGCGGCCAGCGGTGCGCACTGCCTCGCTGCCGCTTGCGAGGCCGCGTACTTGAACGTTCAGATCAATGCGGGGTCGCTCTCCGACAAAACGTTCGGCGCGGGCGAGCTGGCGCGGGCAGCCGAGCGACGCGGCGAGGTGCGCTCCTTGCTCGCGCGTGCGAACGAGATCGTCGCGCGTCGACTGTCTTCCTGAGAGGCCGTGAAGAAATCGATCCTACGGCCTCTCAGAAACGAGTTGCGCGCCGCTTCCGCAGCACGTCGCGTGTGGTTTCTTCACACGCTCTGAGAGAAGGTGGCTGACATGTACCGACTCGTTTTGATCCGCCACGGCGAGAGCCAGTGGAACCGCGAAAACCGCTTCACCGGCTGGCGCGACGTGCCGCTCTCCGAGAAGGGGATCGCCGAAGCGCGAGCGGCGGGGCGCAAGCTGACGGAAGCCGGTTTCGACTTCGATTTCGCGTTCACGAGTCGACTGCGTCGCGCGATCCACACGCTGAACCTCGTGCAGGAGGAGATGGATCGCTTGTGGATCGACGTCGAGCGCGATTGGCGTCTGAACGAGCGTCACTACGGTGCATTGACCGGCCTCGACAAGGCCGAGACGGCAGCGAAGCACGGCGAGGAGCAGGTGCTCGTGTGGCGACGTAGCTACGACATCCCGCCGCCGGCGTACGCGGAAGGTGACGCGGCGAACCCCAGCGCGGATCGGCGCTATGGGAAGCTCACGGCGGCGCAACGTCCGCGCACCGAGTCGTTGAAGGACACGGTCCTGCGCGTCGTGCCCTATTGGAACGAGCGCATTGCGCCGCGCATTCGGGGCGGTGAGCGCGTGGTGATCGCGGCGCACGGGAATTCACTGCGCGCGCTCATCAAGCACCTCGATCGCGTGGCCGACGACAAGATCGTCTCTGTGAACGTGCCTACCGGGATCCCGCTCGTATACGAACTCGACCGCGATCTGAACCCGATTTCGAGCCGCTATCTCGCGAGCGAAGCCGAAGTCGCCGCCGCGCAACACGCGGTCGCGTCGCAAGGCAAAGCGAAGCACTGACGTCTCGCGTGCGGGATCGTTCCCACTCCGTTGCGCGGTCGTGAAGCTCTTTCCGCGCTGCGTTGCCTCGCGACGCGTGCCCGCCTGACGCCGCACAACGCGATCCCCGCGAGCCGTCGTTCAGATCGACCGCCAATCGAAGCGTCCTCGATCGCAAGACCGGCGCGCACTCGCGCGTCGAAGGCGATGCTGCGCGCTCATTCCCGACTCACACCCAGCGCGGATCCTCGCGCGACAGTCGGTCCACGATCTGCTTCACGTCCTGCGCGCGGTCCTTCGGGCACACGAGGATCGCCTTGCCAGCGCGCACGACGACGAGATCGCTGACACCTACGAGCGCGACGAGCTCGCCCTTCGGTGCGTGGATCACGTTGCGCAGCGCGTCCACGGAAATGATCTGAGCGCCGCCGCCGGCTACGTTCCCATCGACGTCGTCGGGGAGGACGTCGACGAGCGCAGGCCACGCGCCCACGTCGCTCCACGAGATGCCGAAGGGGACGACGCGCACGTCGCGCGCCTTCTCCATGACGGCGACGTCGATGGCGATGCTCGGGATCGTCGGGTAGACCGCGATCGCTTCGGCGCTCGTGCGACAGCTTTCGAGCGGCGCGAGCACCGTCGGCGCGTGTTCGCGAAGGGCGGCTAGGATCGCGCTCGTCGTCCACACGAACATCCCCGAGTTCCACAGGTACTTGCCCGTCGCAACGAACTGCTCGGCCCGTTCGCGATCGGGTTTCTCGACGAAGCGCCGCACGGCGTGCACGGGCGCCTTGCCGCGTAGCCCCATCTGGTCGCCGATCTCGATGTAGCCGTAGCCGGTCGCCGCGAACGTCGGCTGCACGCCGAACGTCACGAGTGCGCGCGAGGTCGTGGCCTCCTCGATCGCGGCGCACAGGAGCTTCCTGAACGCTGCAGCGGGACGGATGACGGAATCACTCGGCAGTACGACCTGCACGGAGTTCGGCGATCGCCGCGCGATCTCGACCGCGGCCCACGCGATGCACGGTGCCGTATTACGCCCCGTCGGTTCCGCGAGGATGTTCTCCGGCGGGATCTTGGGCAGTTGCTTCTGTACGAGCGCCACGTGCTCGTGGCCCGTCACGACGATCCGCCGCTCGAACGGGATCAGATCACCGAGTCGCGCGGCAGTTTCCTGGATCAGCGTCTTCGATCCTGCGACGCGCAGGAACTGCTTCGGGTGCTGCTTGCGACTCGCCGGCCAAAATCGCGTTCCCGATCCTCCGGCCATGATCACGGCCCACGTCTCGTGTCCTTGCATGATCGGCTCAGAACCTCGGCGGCAGCGGAGCGTGGCCCGGAGTCGGAAGAGCGTGACCGTCGCCGTCCGAGCCGAAGAGTCGGCGCAGCGGATTCTGCAGCACGACGATGGGGCGACCCATGTCGCCGCGGATGCTGACCGACAAGAGTTCGTTCTGGATCCAGTAGATGAGCCGCGTCAGCGGACCCAAGTTGTCGACGAGCGCGTAGCGCACTTCGAGATCGTGTGAGAGTCGACCGTCGAAGTCGAGCGTCCCCGCGCCAACGAGTTGGAGCAGCGGGCTGCGCAGGAGGATGTCGTCCATCTCGACGACACCGTCGCGCACGGCCAAGTTCGCGTACATCGAGTCGAACGTCGCCGTGTCGTCGAGTCCGAGTTGACCGAAAAGCGCCCGAAACACCGGCACGGACCACAGTCGCGACTCCCGCACGCGCATGGAGCCCGTGCCCTCGATCCCCAGCAGATTCTCGAGGTCGCCGGCGAGACGGATTTGCGCATCGACCTTGCCGCGCGTAGCGACACCGGAGGGGAACAGACCGCGCAAGAGGCCTGCGACATCGACGTCCGAGAGGTCGAGTGCGAGTTGGAAGGGGAAGGGCTTCGCGAGCGCGATGGAGAACGGCGTGCCTGCGCGCTCGGCACCCGCGCCCAGCGGCTGGATCGAGCCATTCTCGAGATCGCCCGAGAGAGTCTCGATCGAGAGGGCCGGCTCGACGTAGGTCAAAACCATGCGCGCATCGGAGAGCGCTCGACCGGCGAGCGTGCCCTCGAGTCCTGCGACCGTCGCAAGCGCGCGAACCTTGCCGTTTTCGCGAACCAGACGGTCGAGCCTCATGGTCGCAGAATCGACCGCGAGCGGAAGTCCGATCGTCACGGACATCGCGTGTGGTAGGAGATCCCCGGCCAGCTCCATCCGCGTTTCGCCGCTCGATGGAATCGTGATCGCAAGGTGTCCGTCCGTGAAGTCGAAGCGGCCCCGCCAGTCGAAATCGTCGAGCAACGCGTCGAGCGTGCCCGCATCGAAGAACCCGCCGAGGTGGGCGCGATCGAGCGGTACGTCGCGCGCGTCGAATCCGGTCTCGAGACGCCAACCCTCGGCCCCCCGCGCGAAGCGCACGTCGTCGAGCGCGACCGGCGTGTCGGCGAGTCGCGCTTCGAGCCCCGTCCCAGACAGCACGGAATCCGCGAGGGCCAGCTCGCCGCGCAGATCCTCGAGTTGGAATCCCGTCGTCGTCGCGAACTCGGAATCGCGCAGGAAGAAGCGCCAAATGCCCTCGCTTCCGGGCGCGACTGTCGGGCCAGGCGCATCGTCCCGCGTCTTGGCGATTCGTGTCTCGGGTTGCCCGAGAGGCATCTTGGCAGCGACGTCGAGTCGTCCGCTGAAAGACAGCGCACTGCTGTCGAAGAGCGCCTTGCCGCCGGCGTCCGTGTCCCTCGAAGTTACGAGACCGCCAACTGCACCGAGCAAGGCCTTGTTCGACGGGTCGACGCCGGCTGCGAGGATTTCGAGCTCGCCCACGGGGAGCCTGGCTGTGAGTGCGATGATCGAGCCATCGGGTAGCGTCGCGAGCAGGGGGCTGAGTCGTACATCGACTTCCGAGACACCAGCACCTTCGGACCCGCGGTACAGCGCACGACCGCGCACTTCCCCCGCGGTCATGGGGAAGCGTCGTGGAACGATCTGTGCCGGCGCGAGCGGCGTGACTTCCGCGCGGATCTCGAGTGGGCGCGCAGGATCGAATCGCACGCGCTCGTAGCGAATGTCCGCGAAGCCGCGCGGCGAAAGCTCGTCCAACGCTTCACCGACGTCGGGAAGCTGTTCGACCAGGATGCGGCGGTCGTCACCTGTCAGCGCTACGCGATCGACCTCGACGAGTCCCATCGAGATCTCGTCGAGCGGCGCGTCGGGAAGCGATCCACCGAGCGTTCGCGAGCGCAGCCTCACGCGTGTCTTCTGTGCCGTGCGCAAGGATCCATCTAGCGCGACCGACAGCGCGCGATCCGCGATGCCGTCCGAACGGAACCGCAGCGTCCCCCCCGCACGCTGCACGGGGACGGGTAAGTCGTCCCAGGCCAGCGAAACGCCGCGCAACGCCAGCTCCAGATCCGTCGCGAGCCACGACAATCGGGCTTCGCGGAAGAGCCGCAACCGCACACCGATCTCGCCATGTTCCGGGCGAAATGGCTGCCAAGTCGACGCCGGTTGAAGCACGCCGCGCAAGCCCACGAGCGCCGATCGGAGCTTGTCGTCGACCGGCAAGCGATCTGTCGCGATGTCGAGATCGATCTCTACGTACTCCGCGGTCGGCAAGCGCGGATCGACACCGGTCGGCGGCGCCTGCACCACTCCGTCGGCTCGGATCGCGCCAGCGCCCGTCCGACCTTGGAGGTCGAGCAGCGCAATCTCCCACGAATGCACACGATCGCGGTCGAACACGAACGCGATCTCGCCGCTGATCTTCTCGAGCGGTAGCGGGAAGCCCTCGTTTGGAGCGCCCGTCTCGTCCGCGGACATGCCGAGATAGGTGAGCGACAACCCACCCGCGGGTCGTACGAGCGCGAGAAGCGCTGCCGAATCGATCCTTCCCTTTCGGCCGCGCTCGCGTGGGACATGTGCGCCGAGGGTGATCTCGCTCGCGCCACGCAGTTCGAGCCCGGCCCAGATGCGGCGTGCGAGCGAGCCAGCTTCGAATGCATCGAGGAGTCCCGTCTCGATCGGCAGGTCGGGTAGGCGTGCCCAGAGTTCGATCTCGTGCTCCGGACCGGCCTCATCGCCGACGAGCGACGTCGCTTCGAACGGCGTGCCGTTCCAAGTCCCGCTCGCACGAGCGATCCCGTGCCAGGTGCTGATCTCGCGCCACGCCCCGAGGTGCCCTGGTTGCCAAAGCGCCGTGAGATCGAAGCGCAACGACTCGAATCGGTGTTTTCCTCGGGAGAAACGCGCGGCGCCCTTCTGGATCGCGATCTGCACCTTGGCGCTCGGAGGTGATCCGTCGAGCGGAACACGGGCTTCGATCGCGAGTTCGGCGAGCCCGGCGGGTTCGAGCGCGCGCACGAAGTCGAGTTCCTCGTCGCGCGGCAGACCTTCGACACCGAGCGGCAAGCGCGTCGCGTTCGCTTGAACGGACAGGACGCCGTCCTCGGCGATGGTCCCTGAGACGAAGATGGCCCCCTGCTCGTCATTGCGTGCGGAAAGTGCCGGAACCAAGCGGCCAAAGATCTCTGGGGCTCCACGTGCATTGGCGCGCGCGAGCACGTCGAGATTGCCGATCGGGATCACGCCGGATAGCTGCGACACGAACTCGAGGTCGAGGTTTTCGACCTGGATGGTCGGCAACTTCGGACGAGCCTCGGCTCGCGCACCCGAGCCCGCGATGCGCTCGGAATAGCGCTGCAACCCGTTCAGGAGAGCAGGCGAGAAGCGCACGCGGCCCGAGCGCACCTCGATGCGGCGGACCGGGGAATCGCTCTCGTCGCCCCGCGCGAGCTCGACGTAGATGTCACGGACGTTCGCCATCTCGCCATTCGGACCGAGGAGCAGGCGATCGATCTCGATCCCGCGATCGAACCAGCGAAAGCGAACGCCTTCGAGTCGCAGGTCGTCACCCAGCGCGCCGAATTCGCGCGCGACGACATCACGAACGATGCGTCCGACCAGGCCGGATTCCTCGCCGACCCAGAGAGCCGCGACGAGGACGAGGACCAGCCAGCCGACGACGGCGACTAGCCCCAGGAACATCCGGCCCAGGATGGCCATGGTTCAGACCGCGGGCTCGGCGCGCGATTCGTCGTGCGTTGTCACGACGTGAGCATCGCCGCCCAGTCTCGGCGCACGCGGAGCCGCGTGATCGGGCCCGCGCACGGGCAGTGCCGATGCCGACGAGGTCGAGGCGGAGTCACTCGGCGACATGG
>JAYTBY010000637.1:0-15330 GCA_043736755.1 Planctomycetota bacterium
TTCCTGACGCTCGCCGTGGGCGACATGGAGCGCGCGTACACCGATGCCGCCGGGCGGACCCTGCCCGACTTCACCGAGCTCGGGGCCGGGAACATTGGCGGCATGACGCTCGCTCCTGGTCTCTACAAGTGGGGCACGGGCCTCGTCATCCCTTCCAACGGGGTGACGCTCTCGGGTGGTGAGTCGGGCGTCTGGATCTTTCAGGTTGCACAAGATCTCTCGGTGAGAAATGGCGCCACGGTTACATTGAGTGGCGGCGCGAATCCCAGCAGGATCTTTTGGCAGGTTGCTGGCCAAGCGGTCTTGGGTACGACGGCCGACTTCAAGGGAATCATCTTGTGTCAAACGCAGATCGTGATGAGCACCCGCTCCACGTTGGTTGGCCGCGCTCTCGCGCAAACGGCGGTCACCTTGGACGCCAGTGTGATCTCCGCAAACTGATCGGTTGAGCGCGCATTTCGGCCGCAGCGCCCCGATGGGCGGTGCGGCCGATTGCACAACAGCGATCGGCCCATGACCCGTGCCGGTCAGCGGTGCCTGTACGAACTGCGAGAGCGTGACCCAGCCGGCGTGAATGCGACGCGGGGCGCGCTCACGCGAGCTCGCGCAGCACCTGCAGCTTGAGGAAGTCTACGCCGTGGGTCCCAGGGCCGTTCCCGAGATGCGGAACGATCCCTGAGCGAGAGGTTCGAAGCCCAAGACCTCGAACCGATCTACGGCGCTGCGCGTCGTCCGCGTCTCTGGAGTGGCGGAGATCTGGTGATCCGAGCCACACTGAGCTGCCCCGGAGAGGAGAGCATCCCGCCCTCCTCGTACGGGCATCGGCGCTCCCCATGAGGCAGAGTTGCTTCGAGGTCTCGGCATGAACGCTCGACTTCTCCTCGCACTGGCCTTGGTGCTTGCGTCCTTCGCTCGCTCGTCCAACGCGCAATGCGGCTCGTGGTCGGCCGAGTACGGTCCCGACACGAATGCGATGGGCGGCCGCCTGTTCGTCCACGACAACGGGACAGGGCCCGCGGTCTACGCGAGCACCGCGCTGACCTCGCTATGCGGCGTACCCGTCACATCGCGCGTCGTACGTTGGAGCGGATCGACCTGGACTTCGGTCGGCATGCTCGTGGACTTCAACGTCTCGCAATTCGCAGGGCACGATCTCGGTTCCGGGACGCGCCTCTTCGTCGCGGGGACCAAGAATCCCACGGGCTTTCCGAAGGGTGCCGTCTTCATGTGGGATGGCCTGCAATGGCTGCAGCTCGGCCCAGACTTCTACAACTCCGGGTTCAACGACTTGAACTCGTCCCTCTACACCATGGGTGTGTTCGACTTCGGTCTTGGGCCGAAGCTCGTCGTCGGTGGCGCGTTCCGTACGGGCACCTCCGTGTACAGCCCCGCAAACGTGGCGTACTGGAACGGCGCCGCATGGGTGGCCCTCGGCGCTGGGCTGAACAACGAGATCATCTCGTCCGAACCGGCCGGGTTCGTCACCGCGCTGGCGATGGCCGATGACGGCGCGGGCATCGTGTTGTGGGCCGGCGGGCGATTCCGGGGCCCCCACCCCATGGCCGCTTCGAACATTGCGCGCTATCGCAACGGCGCCTGGCAACCGGGGCCGCCGACCCTCGGCGATCACTACGAACACTCCGTGCTCTCGCTCGGCGCGACGCCAGCCGCGAATGGCTCGAGACTCGTCGCTGCGGGGGATTTTCCCGAGGGCGGTGGGTTCGTCGAATACGTCAACGGTGCGTGGAGCACGCTCGGTGGCGGCTTCGGCGACCCCGTGCAGATCCTGGGAACTTTCGACGCCTCGTCGGGCCTCGCACCCGGACTGTGGGTGGGTGGCCGCTTCGACAGCGCGGGTGGCAACCCGATGCGCGGCGTCGCGCGTTGGGACGGCAGCGCGTGGCACGCAGTCGGTGACGGGGCGTTGATCGGAGCAGTCTCGAGCGTCGTGCCGTTCGACAGCGGCTCGGGCGTCGAGCCCTTCGCGATGACGAGTGAGCGCACGTTGGTACATCTCGTGAGTGGCGTGTGGACGCTCCAGTGTCCGACGGGTGCGGGCGCGAGCGGATCCATCCAGAAACTCCTCGGTCATCGCGGTGCCCACGCGGATCCGTTCCTCGTCGCGGCGGGCGAGCTGACTTCGATCGCGGGTTCCGGAGTGAACCGGGCCGCGCTCTATTCCAACGGCGCTTGGCGTGATCTGTTTCCCGAACCGCTCGTCGCGGTCGGCGTGATGGCGAGGCTCGACCTCGGCGACGGACCAGCCGTCTTCGTGGGTGGTCGATTCGGACTCCTGAACAACGACCCGACGGGCCGTGTGCGGCGACTCGGGGATTCCGGCGGGTACGTCGAGCTCCCGACGTTAGGGAACGCACCGAGTGTGCTGTTCGCGTTCGACTCCGGAGCGGGCCGACGCCTTTACGCCGTCATCGCTTCTTGGCTGTATCGTCTCGACGGGTCGTCGTGGACGCTCTTGTTCTCCACCACGGGGGGAGGGATCCTCAGGGCCTTGGAGCACGACGACGGGTCCGGACCGGCAGTGTTCTTCGCGGGCAGTTTCACCTCCATCAACGGCGTCCCCGCGCGCGGCATCGTGCGTTGGAACGGAACAACGTTCGACACTCTCGGACACGGGGGCAGTTCCCCGATGGCTTCGATCCAGCAGCTATGCAAGCACGACGACGGGCAGGGCGAGGATCTCTACGCAGTCGGCCCTTTCACGACGCTCGGCGGTGTTCCGTGCGAGCACGTCGCGCGCTGGGACGGCAGCGCGTGGAGCGAAGTGGGCGGCGGCCTAGGTGCAACGACCTACGCGACCACCCTGTTTTCGCACGACGACGGCAGTGGCGCGGGAGTGCGGCTCGTCATCGCGGGCTCGTTCCGGTCTGTATACGGCGCTCCCGGCAACGGCATAGCGGCCTGGGACGGAACGACGTGGAGCGACTTCAACGGAGGACTCACGATGAACTCGACCTATGCAGCGATCGCGTCGGGGCTGGCCTCGATCGATTTCGGCGACGGGCGTGGCGCGGACCTGTTCGTCGGTGGACTGTTCGACTTCGCGGCGGGCACGCCGTCGGCGAATCTCGCCCGCTGGAAGAGCTGCGGCGGAGGCGCGAACACGTTCTGCTACGGAGACGGATCGGCAACAGCGTGTCCGTGCGCCAATGTCAGCGCGAGCGTAGATCGCGCCGGATGCACGCATTCGATGGGAGAGGGCGGACGTTTGCGCGCGCTAGGCCGAGCCTCGATCTCCCGCGACTCGCTGCTCCTCGCTGGATCGGGCCTGCCGGACTCGTTCGCCCTGTACTTCCAGGGTGTCGGCCTCGCGAACGGCGGCTTCGGCGTGCCGTTCGGCGACGGCATCGAGTGCGCGTCCGGTCCGTTCATTCGACTCGGAACCTACTTGAACGTGGATGGTGTGTCGCAGTATCCGTCGAGCGTGGATCCGAGCGTCTCCTTGCGCGGCTTCGTCGGTGCGCCGGGCGTGCGTCACTACCAAGTGCGCTATCGCAACGCCGCGGCATTCTGCTCGAGCGACACGTTCAACTACACGAACGGGCTCACGGTGACTTGGGGCGTGTGACCGCGGCTGGAGAGTTCGTCACGCAAGCTCGAGCAGCACCTGCAGCTTGAGGAAGTCGACGTCCTTGATCTTCACCGCGATCGGGTGGCCCTCGGTGAACGAGAACACGCGTTTCGCGGCCTTGATCTGGATCGTCGCGCCCTTGATCTCGACCTTGTCGCCGATCGTGCGCGACGGCAGGAAGCCCGTCGTGTTGAAGTCGAGCAGCTTCACTTCGATGCCCGGAGGCGACACACGCAAGACGGACGCGTTCAATTTCTTGCCGATGTGCGGTTCGAGGTACTGACAGATCTTCAAGTCATCGACGGCCGTCTCGACCATCTCGGAGATGTCGGCCTGCATCGAGCAGTGCGAGGCGATGTCGTTCAAGTCCGCCAGGTAATCCTCGGTCCTCAACTGCTTCGACGCCGCTTCGGCCGAGGACAGGACCTCGTGCAACCAGCGGTGCACCATGAGGTCGGGATAGCGCCGGATCGGTGACGTGAAGTGCAGATACGCCTGACGCACGAGCCCGAAGTGCGTGGCCACGTCCTTGTCGTCGTGGACTTCGTACACGGCGCGCTCGATCAGGCCCATGATCCGTTGGATCAGCGCTTCGGCGTTCGCCTTCTTGCGCGCGAGCGTGATCAAGCGCGCGATGTCGCGGCCCGTCAGTCGGTCCTTCTTCGGCACGCGGATGCCGTGCTCTTCCAGGCTCTTCGCGACCTGCTCGATTTCCTCGGGGTCCTTCTCGGGGTGGACGCGATAGATCGTGGGCAGCCCGCGCTCGCGGAAGAAATCGCCGACGGCCTGATTCGCGGCGAGCGCTGTTTCCTCGATCAAAGTCATCGAGAAGTAGCGCGGCGCGTCGACGATCTTCACGACCTCGTGCCGCTCGTCGAAGACGAACTTCTTCTCGATCGATGCCATCCGCAGCGAGCCCTTCGCGTCGCGGATCGCTTGCTGTTTCACCGTCCAGCGTTGGAACGACTTCAGGCTTTGTTCGAGCCCGCGTGACTTCATCTCGCGCACCGCGGGTGAATCGCCACCGTCGAGCAGCTCCTGCACTTCGCGGTACGTGTTGCGGCGCACGCTGCGAATGACGCTCTTTCCGACTCGGTACGACGTGCGCGTGCCCTTCGAATCGAACTCCATGAAGACCGAGAACGCGAACCGGTCGCGCTCGCCGACCAGCGAACACAGGTGGTTCGACAAGCCCTCGGGCAGCATGGGCACCACTTGATCGGCGAGGTACACGCTCGTGCCGCGCGCGAGCGCTTCGTCGTCGAGCACTGTTCCGGGCCGCACATAGTGCGAAACGTCGGCGATGTGCACGCCGATCTCGCTCGATCCATCGTCTCGATCCAGAATCGAGATCGCGTCGTCGTAGTCCTTCGCGTCCTCGCCGTCGATCGTATAGATGCACATCGAGCGCAGGTCCCAACGGTCTCCGTATTCGGCGGGATCGGGATCGCGCGGCAGTGCCGCGACGTGCTGCGTCACGTCGCGCGGAAAGAACGTCCGCACGCGGAACGACGCCAGGAGCTGCATCTCCTCCGAGCCCTCGTCCTTGTACGGAGCGGGACCGTGCTCCATCGGCCCGAATGCGTTGGGTCGCCGCACGATTCGCTCTCGCGCCGTGGCGTCGAGCGCTTCGTCACCGAGCGCTTGCGCACGAGCCGCGAGCTCGCCGTCGTACGTGACCTCGGGCGCCTTCGTCTCGGATTGCGGCGTACCACCGCGCGAGCGCACGAGGTCCTTGAAACTCCGGAGCGGCTGGGCCAGCTCGTCCTTCTTCTTCGATTTGTCGTCGTTCTTCGCCATGTTCGGATCGCGAGCCTAGCAAGACGTGGTGGCGAGGCGAGGCTGCCAGCGGGATGCCCGTGGAGGCGGAGCCTCGACGTGGCTCCGCATGGCGTGACGAGGCCCACGAAGCCGGGCAACGTCACGTTTCGACGAGCGGCCTGACTGGAACCCCCGCCTGCTCGTGTCCCGTTTGCGAAGTTCGTGTGTGAAGTCGGGCCAGGTGGATCCCCCTGGCTCGGCGCCGCGACGACGCGCATTTCTGGGTGCTCCAAGGAGCGGCAACGCCGCCAGGAAGATCCACTTGGCTCGACTTCACACACGAACTTCGTGGACAGGGCACTAGCCGGTCGAATCGGGCGCGCGCGCCAGGAGCCGCGGGAAGATCCACGCGACGAACCACGCGGCGCACAGGCACAAGAGCGGCTCGACCGGCCAGCGGTAGCGCTCGAAGACGTGCGTCACCAGGTAGACGGGGGGCACGACGAACAGCGTGAGCAAGTAAGGACGCGGAGCTCTCGACGCGCGCGCCCAGAGCAGGGCGCCGAGGATCCCGAGAATCCCGATGCCGCCGTGCAGGATCCACTTCGCCCACGCTTTCGGATCGTCGCGCGCCGAAACGCCGCGATCGCGGCGGGTATCCGTCCACGGGTCCTCTCCGATCCACCAAGACGCGGTGCGGCGCAGCGAGAGCACGACGAAACGGCTCGGGTTCTCGAGGATCCAAGTCGTCGCGCGCTCGAACGCTTCGGCCGCATAGCGCGCTTCACCGACCTCGCGATAGCGCTGGAACTCCTCGGGCGAATGACTCGGATGTCGATCGCGCGCGTAGCGTCCGTCGGCGCCGTCGTAGTTCCCGACCGCGAGCTCGACCCCTAAGTTCGTGCGGATGGAAAAGGCACCCACCTCGGCCTGATTGCGCAGCATCCACGGCAGGACGACCGCGCTCGCGGCCAGCGCGAACGGTGCGAAAGCGCCAATCCACAGCGAGAATCGCGGTCGCGCGCGCCAGGCGACCCATGCGACGACCGGTGCGAGCACGAGCGGCGCCGGATTCACGAGCATGGCCGCGCCGAACAAGAGGCCGAACGTCGACCACGTGCGCGGGCCGTCCTTCTTCTCGCACGCTGCGAGCCTGGTCAGCACCAGCGTGAAGGCAAACGCCGCGAACGTCGTGTCCCACACCGTCGAGGCCGCGTGCCAAATCGAGAGCGGATGCAGGGCCAACACCCACGCTGCCATGCGCCCGGCACGCGGAGCTTGGAGTCGATTGCCGAGCGCCCACACGAGGACACACGTGAAGCTCGAGAGCACGGACTGGATTGCGAAAAGCATCCACGCGGTGCTGCGCGTGAGCCCGTCGGTGAGCTCGAGAAGCAGTGCGAGCAGGCCGGGATAGATGGGCACGAGCCACCCGGTCGCGCCCGAACCTAAACTCCACGGCGCCACGTCGCGCGTCCACGTGTTCGCGAAACCGTGGCCTTCGCGCAGCGACGTCGCGATCGACCCCGCTTCGTAGCCCCATTCCCACATCCCCCGTGCGACGTCGCCGGGTGTATCGAAGGCGAGGACGAACGCGATCCGCAAAGTCAGCGCGACGAGCAGGATCGAGAGGGCCTCGCGTCCGACGAGGGACACCGGTCGCACGGGGCGCACATCCACGGCCGAGGACGATAGCGACGGCGGGCGCTCAGGGAAGTCTCGTCCGACGTTGTCCGCGCCCGCGCTCGGGTCGGGAGCACTTAGCGTGTGCGAACTCGCGTTACTCGGGTGCGACCGACGACGCGCCCGATGTGGACGTCTTCACTTCGGGCTTTCCGCGGTAGCGCACTTTGCTCGCCCCGGTGGCTTGGACGTCGAGGAGCGTGGATGCGCTCACCTCGGCCTTCGACGCGCCGCTGAGCTCGAGCTCGACGCGGGATGCCGCGAGGTCGTAGGCCTCGACCCGGCAGGCCCCGCTGCTCGTCACACGTGCTCGATCGACCGTACCCGCGACCCGGACTTCGCTCGCACCGGAGAGGCTCGCCCCGAACTCTGCGCCGGTGATCCCCGTTGCGCGGATCCGGATCGCGCCGCTGGCCTCGATGCGCTCGAGCTGGGGCGTCGACACGCGCACGACGAGGGGCGCCTTCGGGTTGTAGGACCCCGACTCGAGGTGAAGCTCGAGCGCGGAACCCGAGACCTCTGTCACGAAGTACGACACGATGTTGTCGTCACCCTCGACGACGACCTCGGTCGAGGCTGCACCGGCCGTCACCTCGAGCTCGAACGCTCCCGACGCCTTGACCTGGGTGAACGGCGCAACCGCGCGCGTCACCGTCGCGCGGACGCCGGATCCGCTGACGGTATGCGCCGTCACGTACGTGCAGCCGACGAAGAGGAATGGAATGAGGACGATGAGTCGTTGGAACATGGAGACCTCCGTGTGGACCGTGCGCCGCTCGATCGCTGGCGTTCTCACCCGCGCACGACGAAGTTGACCAGTTTCCCGGGCACGACCACGACTTTGACGACGTCTTTCCCGGTCAGGTGAGCGGCCGCCGCGGCGCGCGCGGCAGCTTCGAGCACTGCGGCGTCACCGACGCGCGGAACCCGCGCGTTCGCGCGCAATTTCCCGTTCACTTGGACGCCAATTTCGATCTCGTCCTCGACGAGCCAGCGCGATTCGGCGACGGGTATGCAGCTCTGACAGCACAAGCCGGGCTCGCCCATGCGGCTCCACAGTTCTTCCGCTACATGCGGCGCGAACGGTGAGAGCAGCTCCAGGAATCGTCTCGCCTGCGAGCGCGTGAGCGCCCCCGGCATCCGCGTCGCGTCGTTCACGAACGTCATGAAGCCCGCGATCGCAGTGTTCAGGTTCAACGACTGGAAACTGTCGGTCGTGCGCTGGATCGCCTTGTGGAGTGAGCGCTCGAGCAACGCCGTGTCGCCTTCGAGCGGCTTCTCGCTCGCACCGAGTGCCAGAGCGGGCCGAATCAACGCTTGGCCCTCGGGGTCGACATACACGCGCCACATGCGCTCGAGGAATCGCCGACAACCCGGGATATCGCGCGGATTCCAGGGCTTCGAGTCGGCCAGCGGCCCCATGAACATCTCGTAGAGACGGAATGCGTCCGTGCCGTGCTCCGCGATGATGTCGTCGGGGTTCACGACGTTCTTCAGGCTCTTCGCCATCTTCGTGACGATCTGTTGCAGCGGTTCGCCGCTCCCCTTCTTCGCGTACGCGTCGCCACGCGCGTCGACCTCGTCGCTCGCGACCAGACGTCCGGTCGCGTCCTGGTACGCGAACGCCGTGACCATCCCTTGGTTGAAGAGTCGCTGGAACGGCTCCTTCGTGTGCACGAGCCCCGCATCGAAGAACACCTTGTGCCAGAAGCGCGCGTAGAGCAGGTGCATGACCGCGTGCGCCGCACCGCCGACGTAGAGATCGACAGGCCCCCAGTACTCTTCGACGTCCTTCGCGAACGGCGCGCGGTCGTTCTTCGGATCCATGAAGCGCAGCCAGTACCAGCACGACCCGGCCCAGCCGGGCATCGTGTCCGTGTCGCGACGCGCGGGTTTTCCGGTCGCGGGATCCACTGTCCCGACCCACTCCTTCGCACGCGCGAGCGGCGCCGAACCGTCGCTGGACGGCTTGAAGTCCGTCATTTCCGGCAGGAGCACCGGCAGCGCGTCGAGCGGGACGGGCACGATCGTGCCGTCTGCCGTGTGGATCAACGGGAACGGCTCGCCCCAGTAGCGCTGCCGCGAGAAGAGCCAGTCGCGCAGCTTGTACGTGACGCGCGACTTGCCGCGTGCATCGCGCACGAGGAGCTCGATGGCGCGCGCCTTCGCGGCGTTGGTCGTGAGTCCGTCGATCACGCCCGAGTTCACGGCGAGCCCCTCCCCCGTGAAGCACACGCCGTCGGACAACCCCTGCGTGCCTGCCGGAGGCTGTACGACCTCGCGAATCGGAAGATCGAACTTCCGCGCGAACTCGAAGTCGCGCTCGTCGTGCCCGGGCACCGACATGATGGCACCCGTGCCGTAGGTCGCGAGCACGTAGTCGGCGATCCACACCGGGACGCGACCGCGCGGATCGTCGGCCGCGAACACGGGATTGCGCGCATACGCTCCCGTGAAGACGCCGGACTTCTCCTTCGATGCGTCCGTGCGATCGACCTCGGACTTCGACGCGGCGGTCTTGATGTACGCATCGACCGCGGAGCGTTGCGCGGCCGTCGTGATCCGACCCACGAGCGCGTGCTCGGGCGACAACACGAGGAACGTCGCGCCCCACAACGTGTCCGGACGCGTCGTGAACACGGTGACGCTTTCACCCGCCATTTCCAGGTCGAAACGCACCTCGGCGCCCTCGGACCGACCGATCCACTCGCGCTGCTGGATCTTGATCGACTCGGGCCAATCGAGTCCGTCGAGGTCCGCGATGAGGCGCTCGGCATACGCCGTGATCCGCAGCATCCACTGTTTGAGCGGACGCCGCACGCAAGGGTAGTTCCCGCGCTCGCTGCGACCGTTGATGACTTCCTCGTTCGCGAGGACGGTCTTCAGTTCCTCGCACCACCACACCGCGACCTCGGCCTGGTACGCGAGCCCACGCTCGTGCAACTTCAGGAAAAGCCACTGGGTCCAGCGGTAATACGTCGCGTGACTCGTGTCGACTTCGCGAGTCCAGTCGTAGCTGAGCCCGATGTTCTGCAACTGCCGGCGGAAGTTCGCCGTGTTCTCGTCCGTCGTCGCGCGCGGATGCTGACCCGTCTGGATCGCGTACTGCTCCGCGGGCAATCCGAATGCATCCCAACCCATCGGATGCAGGACGTTGAAGCCCTCCATGCGCCGCCTACGCGCGACGATGTCGGTGCCGACGTACCCGAGCGCGTGACCGACGTGCAGCCCCGACCCCGACGGGTAGGGGAACATGTCGAGCACGTAGTACTTGGGCTTCGACGCGTCGAAGCCCGGCTCGCCCGGGTTCTTCGCAGCGAAGACGCCGGAGGCGATCCAGCGCTCCTGCCAACGCTTCTCGAAAGTGGACGGCTCGTAGAGTTGCGACACGGGTTCGGAGGCTTTTGGTTCTGAGGCGGGAAAGCGCGCAGGATAGCCATCGTGACGTTCGAACCGGTCCTCGCTGGACGCGCACGACACGGAATCGGCGCGGATCGAGCACGTTCCCCGCCTCGACGTTGACAGCTCCCCCGGCCGGGGGCATCTTTCTCCACCCACTCGGGCGACCGAGCGGCATCCGGGCGTCCGCGCTCGGACCTGGAAACGCGGGGGATTAGCTCAGTTGGTAGAGCGCGACAATGGCATTGTCGAGGTCAGGGGTTCGAGACCCCTATCCTCCACCAGGTCCCTTCGAGGGCTCGGTCGGACCCCCGAAGATGGCCTGGGATCGGACCGCCGCGTTGCGGACCAGGCCGGCACGCGAGACTAAGATCCGCGGTGCCCCGTCTCGACATTCGGCGCGACGCTCTTCTCGCTCGCGCCTTCATCCTCGTCGAGGATCTGGGTCAAACTTCCGCCATGACAGATCGCTGGCCCCGCCCGGACTCTCGCGACGACGGCGAACCGATCGGCGCGCTCAACAAAGACCACGTCGACTCCATCCTCGAACGGCTGCGCGAGCACCGATCGACGCAGTCGCGGCATGTCGAGGGTGCCGTCCTCGGGCAAGGCGGGATGGGCATCGTGCTCGAAGTGCGCGACGCGGACCTGCGTCGTCCGCTCGCGCTGAAACGACTGCATCCGAAGCGCGTTGCGAACACGGATAGTGATGTCCGCCGCCACTACCTCGCGCGGTTCTTGCAGGAGGCGCAAGTGACGGGCCAGCTCGCGCACCCGGGCATCCCTCCCGTGCACGAGCTCTCCATCGACGAGTTGGGCCCGTTCTTCACGATGCCCGTGATCCGCGGGCAGAACCTCGACGAGGTGTTCGCCAAAGCGCGCAACGGAAGCGACGGCTGGTCGCTCGCGCGAGCGCTCGGGGTCCTGCTCAAGGTCTGCGAAGCGATGGCGTTCGCGCACGCGAAACGCGTCGTTCACCGCGATCTGAAGCCCGACAACGTGCGCATCGGCCGCTTCGGCGAGGTCTACGTGATGGACTGGGGCCTCGCGCGCGTGCTCGGCCGCGAGGAGATGGACCTCGTGCGTTGGAGCAAGACGGGCACGCTGTCGAGCGTGCACACGGACCGCGAGGATTCGGATGGGGATGCGAACGCGGTGTTGCAAACCTTGGACGGAGATGTGCTCGGTACGCCGTTCTACATGGCGCCGGAGCAAGCTCGTGGTGAGTTGGCGCAGGTCGGTCCGCGCACGGATGTGTACGCGGTCGGGGGACTGCTCTATCTCCTGCTGACGGGACGAGCGCCGTACGAACCGGAAGAAGGACGGATCTCGCAGCGGACGGTGCTCGGTTTGGTCCTGCACGGTCCGCCGGCGCGCGTCGCGACGGTTTCACCTACCGCGGACGCGGACTTGGTCGCCATCTGCGAGAAGGCGATGGCGCGTGAGGCGGACGCGCGGTACGCGAGCATGGAGGACCTCGCCTCGGACATCGAAGCGTGGATCGATCGCCGACCGATCCGTGCGAGCGCGCCGAGCGTGAGGCATGCGCTGCGGTTGTACTACGAGAGACATCGCGCAGCGGTGGCCACCGCTGCATTCGCGCTCCTAACGCTTGCCCTCGCTGGAACTTGGTTTGTGATCCGCGTGACGAGGGAGCGAGACGAGAAGGAGAACGCCCTTGTCCACGCGCAGAGGAGAGGCGACTCGATGGCGGCTTCGGCGCTCCTCGTTCGGGAGAGTGAACTTTGGCCGGCAACACTCGGCATGGTCGCCGAGATGGAAGCCTGGCTCTCGCAGGTCGCTGACCTAGAGTCGCGACTCTCGGCGTATCGGGTCGACGCCGGCTCCGTGAGCCATGCCTCCGACGCGCAGCGCGAGATCTCGGCACTCGTTTCTGGAGCGGAGGCACTTCTCCGCGCACGACCTGCCGTGGAATCACGACTCGTTCTCGCTGGCAACTTAGAGCGGATCTCGATCGGCGATGAGCTAACGGCCTGGAGCATTGCCATCGCAGACATCGCAGCCAACCCGGCCTACGGTGGGCTCACAATCGAGGCACAACTCGGCCTTGTTCCGCTTGGCAAGAATCCGGAATCCGGCCTTTGGGAGTTCTGGCATGTCGCAACTGGGCGGAGGCCCACTCCGGCGGCCACGCATTCGGAAGACGGGATCACGCTTGTTCTCCTGGCCGGGGCGGAGTTCACGATGGGCCAAAGACCGCAGGAGACAACCAAACATGCGATCGAAGCCGCACAGCAGGCCGTCGTTGCCCCGTTCTTCGTCTCCAAGTACGAGGTCACCCAAGCGCAGTGGACCCGAGTGATGGGCACGGCCCCTTCACGGTGCCGCCCAGGAGTTCACGAGGGCCCGGAAGAGACCCTGCGCAATCCGGTGGAGAGCATCAGCTGGCTCGAGTGCGTCGTATTCTGCCGACGGAGTGCCCTCCATCTGCCGACCACCGCGCAATGGGAGTACGCGGCACGCGCGCGAAGCGATCTCACCTTCGTCTATGGAGACGAATTCACGGCCCTCGAGCTCCATGAAAACGTGCGCGATCGATCTTGGAAGAGTCGCGATCCGGCACAAGACGCAGCGTGGGACGATCGGTACGTGTTCTCCGCTCCGGTGGGTTCATTCGGTGCGAACACTTGGGGGCTACACGATGTCCTCGGCAATGTCTCCGAGTGGTGCCAGGACGAGTTTGCGAACGATGGCCCCGTCTCCCGCGGCTGGCCGGAAAACGGGACGCGTGCTTTCCGAGGGGCAAACTACTGGCTCCACCCCTCCAACGCCCGACCCGCGTTCGTTCAGTGGGATGGTCCCGGCGGACGCAACCATACGCGTGGCCTCAGGCCCATCGCGCTCCTACGGGGTTTGTGAACGCGGGACTGGCCCCGTCCCGCCACCACACTGGCGCTGCTCGCGGCTTCATTTCTTCAACCGCCGCCATCCGATGATGGCGAGCGCGCCGAAAACGAGGAGCACGGCCCACCAGTACTTCACGACCAAGTCGTAGACAGAGCCGTTGATCACGACGCCCACCGATCCACCTTCGTAGATCGGGCCGTTGTCGACCCAGGGCGCTTGGTAGGTCTTGCACTGGCGCGTGCTCATGTCGGATGAGTACGCGTTCAGTTCCTCCGCTTCGCCCACCTTCGACCAGCAGAGCCTCACGTTCTGGGGGGACGCCGGAGCGTAAGGCGCATAGTGCGCATTCATGCTCCCGAGCTTCGTGGCCCCTCCGCCGAACTCAACTTGGCGCACCTTCTTCAGGCCGACGGGGCTCTTGAGTACAACCGTAACCAGACCGCCGGAAGCTGGCGTGCCGGGTGCTGACCCCTGAGCGTTCTGCTCAACGACGAACTTCTCCGGATCACGGGATTCGTCATCAGCAGCGACTGGGGTGCCCCCCACGGACTTGATAACCCAGACAGTCTTCGCGCGAGCTGTCCAGTACTTCTCGCACTGCTTCACCGTCCAATGGTGGTGATCCGGGATGAGCGGATCAGCTGCCGCAGCGAAAACATCGGTAGAGAGCAAAGACGCGAGGAAGAGTGCGAGCAAGCGAATGAACACCATGTTCGGAACCTCTCGTTGGGCACGGAGACTTCGAGGCGACAGACGAGTACGGAGGAGAATGCTAACCGGATGCCCCAGTACTCCGCCAAGCCCTACGTCGTGATCTCCCCCCGGTGACTTCGACGGAGTTCGCAGCCATTCAGGGCACCGCCCGAGCCGCAGGATAGAGAAGCACGAGCTTGGGCCCCGTAGACCCGACCGCTACCCTCTCGGGCCACTTATGACCGACCTCGCCCACCCGGACCGCCTCGCGAAGATCGAGGCCCTGCGCGCCCGCGGCATCGATCCGTACCCGGCGCGCGGCGTCAGCGCGACGCCGATCGGCGAGTTGCTGGCCGGCGCGGGCACCCCTGAGGCACCGGGCCCGCTCGTCGGATCGCGCGTCACCGTCGCCGGCCGTATCGAGCTCCTGCGCGACTTCGGCAAGCTCGTCTTCGCGCCCGTGCGCGACCGCACCGGCCGCCTGCAAGTCGGGCTCGAACGCGACAAGCTCGAGGCTTGGTGGCCCGATCGCAGGCTCCTCGACGGCGGCGATCTAGTCGGCGTCACGGGGTTGCTCGGTCACACGAAGAAGGGCGAGCCGACGGTCTGGGCCGAGTCCGTCACGCTGCTCGCGAAGTCCGTCGCGCCCCCGCCGGAGAAGTGGCACGGGCTCGTCGACAAAGAGTTGCGCTACCGACGTCGCTACGTCGATCTGTGGGCCAGCGAAGGCGTCGCCGACGTGTTCGTGAAGCGCGCGAAGACATTGACGACGATTCGTCGCTACTTGGAGAGCGAGCAGTACCTCGAAGTCGAGACGCCGACGCTGCATCCGATCGCCGGCGGCGCCGCGGCGCGGCCGTTCGTCACGCATCACAACGCGCTCGACAGCGATCTCTACCTGCGCATCGCGCCCGAGCTGTACTTGAAGCGGCTCGTCGTCGGCGGGCTCGAGCGTGTGTTCGAGATCTCGCGCAACTTCCGCAACGAAGGGTTGTCGCAGCGTCACAACCCCGAGTTCACGATGCTCGAGCTGTACGAGGCGCAAGCCGACTACCGCCGCATGCAGGAGATCGCGGAGCAGATCGTCGAACGCTGCGCGATCGCGGTGAACGGCACGACGAAGGTCACGTTCCGCGGCGCCGAGTACGACTTGAAGGCACCGTTCCCGCGTGTGACGTACGCGGAACTCTTCGCGCTGGTGACGGGCTTCGATCTCTTCCCGCTCGACGACCTCAAATTGATCGCGAAGGCCCATGAGAAGGGTGTGTTGCCGCACGCTCCGAAGTCGGACCCAGGCCCGGCAGGTGCCGAGCTGCGCCGCTGGAAACTCGCGGATG
>JAYTBY010000638.1:0-3064 GCA_043736755.1 Planctomycetota bacterium
CACGCTCGTGTCGAACGACCCCGCGCTCGTGCGCGCGTTCCACGACGAAGAAGGCGAGATCGTCGCGAAAATGCTGACACCGCTTTCCGTCAGCATGGATCGCTCCGCATTCTTCGTGCACACGAGCCGCGTGCGTCCTGAAGACTTGGCCGACCTCGACGGCTTGCGGCACAGCCCGATGGTCTTCCAGGAACACGTGAAGAAGGACGTCGAGCTGCGCGTCGCCTGCGTCGGCGATCGCTTGTTCGCCGGATCGATCGATGCGTCGCGATCGGCCGCTGGGCAGGTGGATTGGCGACTCTCCCAGCCGGGCGAGGTGAGCTGGACGCGCGGCGAACTGCCCGACGACATCGCCGTGCGACTGCGCGCGCTGATGGCGCGTCTCGGTCTCGTGTACGGTGCCGTGGACTTGATCCGCACGCCCGACGGTGAACACGTGTTCCTCGAAGTGAATCCCGGCGGCGAGTGGGGCATGCTCGAGCGCGATCTCGACCTGCCGATCTCCGAAGCTTTGGCCGACGAACTCCTCGCCCCAGTGAAAGCGATGCCATGAGAGCCCTGATCATCACCCACAGTCGTGACAACGAGTGCGTAGACATGGTCACGCGTGCGCTCGCGAAGCGCGGGGCTCGCGCGTATCGCTTCGACACGGACCTGTTCCCGACCGAACACAAGCTGGCCGTGCACTATTCGGGAACGGACGAGTCGGTCGTCCTGTCCCGCGACGGCGATTCGGTCGAGTGCAGCGCGCTCGCGGGCGCTTGGCACAGACGCCTCAACATCTCGGGCGGGCTGCCCGACACGATGGACAAGCAGATCCGCCACGCCTCCGTGCTCGAATCGCAACGTACGGTCTACGGGCTCTTCGCAAGCCTCGACTGCTTCATGATCGATCCGATGACGCGCATCCGTCACGCCGAGAACAAGCAACTTCAGTTGAAGCTCGCACGCGCGATCGGCCTCGATACCCCGAAGACGTTGACGACGAACGACCCGGCAGCGGTGCGTGCGTTCTACGACGAGTGCAACGGCCGGATCGTGACGAAGATGCTGGCCGCGTTCGCCGTCTACGAAGAAGGACTCGAGAAGGTCGTGTTCACGACGCCGGTTCCGGCGGCGGACCTCGAAGATCTCGAGGGCCTGAAGTATTGTCCGATGACGTTTCAGGAGCAGCTGGATAAAGCTGTCGAGTTGCGCATCACGATCATCGGTAGTCGCGTCTTCACCGCGGCGGTCGATTCCAGCGTCTTCGAGCGCTCGAAGACCGATTGGCGACGCGAAGGACGCGCGCTGCTCGAGAAGTGGAAGCCGTACGAACTTCCGAAGAACGTCGAAGCCGGCTTGTTGAAGTTGATGGATGCGTTGACGCTCAACTACGGCGCGATCGACGTCATCGTCACACCCGAGGGACGGTACGTGTTCCTCGAAGTGAACCCGGCCGGCGAGTTCTTCTGGCTCGAGCGCGAGCCGGGCTTCCCGATCTCGGAAGCGATCGCCGACGTGGTGCTGGGGCTCGCGCCGCGGCGCGAGGGAGTCCTGACGCGGGTGTCGGCCTCTCGCATCTGAAACGCACGAACCGGGCAAGCCGCGCTCGAATCAGGGCGACTAAGTCGTGACGACGCCGTTCGTCGTGTTGAACCTCGCCAGCGAGCAGAACGGTGCCGCGTTTCGAACCAGAGCTTGGTCGTAGCGCTTCACTCCTCCGTCCGAAGCCGGTGAACAGCACGAGGAAATACAGCGGCGGTGGAGAGACGGTCGCCCTCCCATCCGTGGCGACGATGCCCGCGCGCGTAACGCCGGACACGCCAGAACAATCGACGGTGCAGTCGAAGGGGCCGGTGATTCGACGAAGGTCTTGGACGGCATCGGCGGGTCGATGACGAACCCGTCGGGCACTGTCAGGGTCACGCCCGCCGCGCATGTCCCCGTCGTCGGGATCGGCCCCGGACCCGTGTTCTCGCAGGCGATGGTTCCGCGGATCTACGCGATCGTCGTGATCGCGATCGACCCGAACTTGACGGCTCAAGCCTTCGGTTCGCGCAGCGGGGGATAGCCGAGTTGCGGCGGCGGTTCTCGCCGGTATCCCCCTGGGGGCTAGCGGGATAGGGCATCCGACCGATACTACGAAGTCGAAGTTGTGGCGCTTCGCACCGATGGTGCCGCGCATCCGACACGCCGACGAAGATGCAGCAACACCTCCCCCTCCTCTTCTCGTTCAAGCAGGTCGTGCTTGGCAACGGCTTCCTCGTCGGCGTCACCATGAACGGTCGAGCATTGCTCGACGAAGACTCCGAAGAGACCTGGATCACCGGCGTCGCGCCGGTCGGGCTCGCAGGCGGCGGGGTCGATCGCACCGCAGCCTTCACAGACTTCCGGAAGGCCTGGGCCGAAGTACTCTTCGACATCGCCAACGAGTCGATCACTTTCGACGCCTTCCAGCGTCAGTGCGAAGAGTTCCTTGCCTCATCGATGGACTCCATGACCACCGAGTGGCAGGCGGCTCTCGAAGAGGTTCGTCGAACGAAATACGTCGATCGCTTGCTGCGGCGAGAATCCGCGGACCAGAATGTCACCTTCAAGGTGGTCGATCTGTCGGCGCTCGAGTACGGCGCGAAGGAGAATGAGGTCGAGGCTGGCCTCAACGCGGCGGCGTAGTTGTGGCAGGTGTCGGCACCGTCTTGCTCGAAGACGTCTGGCTCGCACTCGACCACTGCCTTCCGGGGTACCGGAAGGAAGAGAAGACGCATCACTGGTGGTTCTACCCACCGAACGAGGCTCCCCCGTACAGAACGATCCCGAAGGGGGAGCACAGCTCGCGGAGCAAGGTCCACATCGAGCGCGGTCATGTGAAAAAGATGTCTCGGCAGTTCGGAGTGCTGGACTGCGTTCTGGGGAAACTTGGCGGCGGATAGAGTCGCGCGCAACGCGACCCCATCTCCCGCGTGCGAACGAGGTCGAACCACTTCGCCTGCGGGAGCTTGGCGCGCAGCCATGCCGCCTTGCCCGTGCCGCGCGGTCCGAACAGGAAGAACGTGCGCTCGGGGAGAGGCAGTAGCCGCGCCTA
>JAYTBY010000639.1:0-6654 GCA_043736755.1 Planctomycetota bacterium
CGACGGCGTGAAGTCCGGTCGCATCCGTTTTCTGCGCGGCACGCTCGGCGACGACGCTTCGCTGCGCGCTGCATTCACCGGCGCGGATGCGGTGATCTCGCTCGCGACGGGCAACGGCGACACGTGGGCAGCGGTCGAGCGCGGCATGGTGCAAGGCTCGCGTGCTGCGGCGGAAGCGGCGCTCGCGTGCGGCGTGCGACGCTTCGTCTACGTGAGCTCGATCGCGTCGCTCTACACGAGCCCCGACGTCGGCGCGGAGATCCGCGACTCGGTCGAGACCGATCCGAGTCCCGCCGAACGCTCGCTCTACTCGCGCGGCAAGATCGCGGCCGAGCTTTCCTTGCTCGCGCTGCATCGCGAGAAAGGACTGCCGCTCGTCATCGCGCGACCCGGCGTCGTCATGGGCGCGGGCACGCCGATGCAGCACTCGGGGCTCGGCGTGTGGAATCGCGACAACCATTGCGTCGGTTGGGGACTCGGCGAGGACGCGCTGCCCATCGTGTGGGTCGACGATGTCGCCGATGGACTCGCGCGCGCGGCGCGTCACCGCGGCACGGAGATCGACGGCAAGGCGCTGAACTTGTGCGCGCGGACTCCGCTCACGGCGCGCGCAATCGTCGAGGAATTGAAGCGCGCCACCGGTCGCGACCTGCACTTCCACCCGCGCTCGCTCGGCGTTTCGCAGACGCTCGAGATCGGGAAGTGGATCGTGAAGAAGGCCGGTCGTCGCGCGGGCGTCGAGTTCCCGAGTTGGCGCGACCTGAAAGCGCGGTCGCTCGCGGTGACGTTCGCGTGTGATGTCGCGCGTTCGATCGGTTGGAAACCGACCGAGGATCGCGAAGGCTTGCTCGACCGTTGCGTGCGTGTCTACCGACCGCGCGGCTGAAGCAGCTCTTTGCATTGGCCCCTTGCGTTCACCTCGAATGGAGGGGTTCGCTGTTGCAGACGATCTGAACCTCGAGGATCTCCGCGATCTCCGCGCCGACCAGCTCGAAGATCGAACTGCGGTAGTCGCCGGCGATGCGTTTGTAGGTGCGCGCACCGCGGAGATTCTCGTTCAAGAAGGCCAGGCTTGAGCCGTTGCCGGCGCAACGAACACCGGCGCATGCCGCTCCTCTCAGGGAGACTCCCGCTTTCCTGGAACCGCTCGGTCTTGCTGATGCCTGCTGCCGGGCTTCTCGGGCAGCGTGTAGGCGATCAGCCCAACGGTCATGAGGTCCGCCAACGCGTTGCGCAGCGACCGGGTGATTGCCTTGTGCCCGATCGCGGCCGCGAGTTCGGCTCGGCTCAACGGCTGCCGTAGCACCGCCATCGTGACTCGGTCGTGCACGGACGTCGGGCCCCACTCGTTCCGCCAAGTAGGGCTCTCGCGCCACCACTCTGACCCCGACTCTGACCCCACTCGACCGCCCCCCAAGTCACCGAGAGGCTCGGCGGCGCGAGTGCGCCGCCAGAGTCTGCCGATGAACACGCCGCCGTCCTGCAGGACTTCGTGGCCTTGGAGACCCGCTAGCCGCATCCGATCGGACTCATCGCCGGCGATGTCTCACGCTCCATCGGCTGAACATCAGTCGAATCGCGAAGGCTTGCTCGATCGCTGCGTGCGCGTCTATCGCCCGCGAACCTGACCCACGCTTCCTTCGCGCCGATTCGTCCGGCACTCTCGGGTTCGAGACTTCGCCGCATGGACGCCAAGACGCTGAACAAGTTGCGCTTCCACCTCGACCGGCTCGTCCTGGGGACGTCCGCCGTTCCCGAGGAGGATTGGCAGAAGTTGGACGCGCTCGTGCCCGCCGCGTTGCGCGCGCCACCGACGGCCGAAAGCGTCGCCTTGCGTCACATGCTCGAAGAGCTCGCGCGACGCATCGCCGATCGTCGGCTCGTCGACAACGTCTATGCGCTGACCCAGGAGCTCGAGCGCGTCGCGCAGGCCGGTGGCCACAAGCCGCCGCCGTCGAAGGGACCGCGTACGCCGACCGAGGAGGTCGCGGACCTCCTACGCGGTCGCACGGTACTCCTGATCGGCGGCGACACGCGTCAGGATCACGCGGACCGTCTGCGGGAGGCCTTCGAACTCGCGGAGCTCTTGTGGCCCGGAACGAGCGAATCGAATCCGAGCTTCACCGTCTTCGAACCGCTCGTCGCGCGGCCGGAAGTCGCGCTCGTGCTCATGCTGATCAAGCTGAATCGCCACGGAATCACGGAGGAATTGCCGGCCGTGTGCGAGAGGTACGGGAAACCGATCGTGCGCCTCGTCGGTGGGTATCACCCCGATCAAGTTGCGCTCCAGATCTTGAAGCAAGCGGGCAAGCGACTGCGCGGCAGCCGGATCTGAACCTCAACCATCAAGATCGAGGACCGTTCGGCGAGTCATCAATACGCCTCTGTCCGACGCCTGAGGGCAGCACGTGCGCGTTCAGCCAATCCCTCGAGTGCATCCATCGGAAACAGGTCGAGCGGAAACGGATCGCTCTCGTCGAATAACGCCTCCTCGCTCGGGGTGAGCTTGGCTCGGCGTGCGTTGCGCTCTTCCCACGTCTTCATGAAGTCATCCATGAGTGGAAACGTGCCCTCGGGAATTCTGTAGTAGTTTCTGTTCGACGAAAATACGTGCTCGTGAGGCACTCGGGGGTGATTCATGTCTGCACTCGATGCTGGCTCCGACAGGCCCAGTTCATCGGCCAAAGGACTGATGCACACGATGATCAGGAGTTGGAGGTCGAGCTGGCGCATCGTGGGGTCCGCATGCACCCGCAAGGTGCCCAGCGCTCGATCGACCTCGTCGAGGCGCATTTTTCGCCACGGTCCCCAAGGGGCCATCTCGGGATCGACGGGGATCGAATCAGGACTTTGGTCGGCCGAATCAGGCTCGGGCAGTGGCTCGTGCCGGACCGCCGCGATCGAGGGGTCTAAGACCACGGCACCCCCACGCCGCGCACGCCGTTCGTGCGCTGGTCCACGACTCCGAAACACGCGCCAACGGCCGAGAATCCAAGAAGTCCGCCCGTTTCACACGCCCCACGACCCACTCGAGCTGGAGGAGGGCCCTTTTTCAACGGGCTGTTAGGTGAGCCGGCGTTTCGCGCCGCTCTTGAGTTGAGGAGTTCGAAACCGAACCGTCGCACTGGCTGCTCGGAACCGTTTGGAATATCGGAAGGAGAGCTAGTGCTAAGGAATTGCTGAACATGGTGGGGTGCCAGTACGCGGCCGTGCGCCCGGAGCAGCGCGAGGAGAATCGCTCCCTGCACGACAGATGGTAGCGGCACGTCCCCCCGCCACAAACCGACCGGCCGCACCGAACCCTCGGTCAACACCACCTACAGGACGACTGGCCGTCCGCCGCTCGTTGGCGTTCGAGCAGCCGCCGGGGGCCGCGTGACCAGTCCCACGCGCGGCACCCGAAATGTCCGGACCGCCGGTCGCTCGGAGAAGCTCGCAGCCCCCACGAGGCAAAGGACGAGCGCTTCGTTGCCAACGGCGCCGTCACTTGCCCAGACAGAACCGCGCGAAGATCCGGTCGAGCAGGTCCTCAGGTGTCGTGCCGCCGCGGATCTCGTCTAGGCCGGCGCTCGCGCGGCGGAGGTGTTCGGCGGCCAGGTCGAGCGGGCCGGAGCGCTCGAGCACGCCCAGGACGAGTTCGAGCTCGGCGTCGGCGGCCGCCAGTCCGCGGACGTGACGTTGGGCGAGCTCGCGGGCAACGGGCCCGGCTTCGGAGGCGGAGTGGTCGGCCGCAAGCGCGGTGTAGAGCGCTCGGGTCAGATCAGCCAGACCGAGCCCTGTGGCTGCGGAGACCGGAACGGTCGCCGAAACCGTTTGCACGCGAGCGTCCGGAGCCGCGCGCGCACCGGCCCGATCGACTTGCGCCCACGCGAGGACGATTGGGCGATCGGCAGGGAGTGCAGCGCGCTCCGGCCCCAGATCGCGCGCCTCTCCCGCCGCGTCGACGACCCACAAGACGAGATCGACGCTCGCCACGCGTTCCCGCGCGACGACTTGCGCCGCGCGATCGACGCCCGTAGCCGCGTCGTCCACGCCGGGCGTGTCGAGCAGCACCGCGCGCCGCCCGTCGAACGCGATCTCGACCTCCAACGTGTCGCGCGTCGTTCCCGCCAGCGAGCTCACGATCGCCGCATCAGCACGGCTGAGCGCGTTGAACAGCGTGCTCTTCCCCGCGTTCGGCGCGCCGACCAACGCGATGCGCGGCAACCCGGTCGAGCGCGATCGAGCGCGCTCGAACTCCAACGCTTCGCCGAGACCAACGCGGATCGCGCGCGCCGAAGCCGTCAATTCGGTCAGAGGCACATGCCCGGTGTCCGCCTCGTCGAAGTCGAGACTCGCCTCGCACAGCGCGCGCAACTCGTCGAGCGCGTCGCGCAGCGTGTCGACGCGGAGCCCTAGACCTCCGACCAGCAACTGCCCAGCCGCACGCGCTTCGTCGTCGTTGCGAGCGGCGACGAGTTCGAGCACGCCCTCGGCGCGCGTCAAGTCGATGCGCCCGTTCTCGAACGCGCGTCGCGTGAACTCGCCGGGGCGCGCGGCCGTCGCGCCGAGTTCGAGCACGCGCGCGAAGAGCGCCGCGAGCAAAGGCGGCGATCCCGGCGCGTGCAACTCGACGACGTCCTCGCCCGTGAACGAACGCGGGCCCGGCATCCAGAGGCACACGACCGGCTGGTCCCCTTGTCCGTCGTGCACGCGGCCCGTGACGACCGCGCGCGCAGCGAACTCCGGCGGTTCACCGACCCACGCCGCGCGCGCGATCGCTCGCGCCTTCGTCCCGGAGATCCGCACGATGCCGCGCGCACCCGCACCCGGCGGGGACGCGATGGCGGCGATCGTCGCGGACGACACGCTGGGGCCTACTTCTTCTTGCGCGGCTGCTGCGCCTGCATCGCCTTGGCGCGCTCGGTCTGCGCGGCCATCAACTTGGACATGAACCCGTCCTTCTTCGTCGGCAGCTCCGTGTCGTCGATCGGCCAGCGCTTCTTGATGTAGAGCTGTTCGATGATCCCGAGCCCGGACGTCGTGATCATGTAGATCGAGAGGCCAGCCGCGTAGTTGTAGAGGAAGATGCCCATCACGATCGGCATCCACATCATCATCTTGTACATGAGGAGCGCTTGCTCCTCCGTCGGACGCGGCATCGAGCGCTGCTGCAGGATCCACAGCACGACCATGATCGGCGGCAGGATGTTGATCGCAGCGACGTGACCGATGAGCGGCAGCGTCATCCCGAGCGGGATGAGCTGATCCGGCAGCGACAGGTCGGTGATGATCCCGAGGAACGGCTCCTGGTGCAGGTCGAAACTGACGCCGACGGCGCGGAAAAGTCCGATGAAAATCGGTAGTTGCAGCAGCGGCGGGAGGCAGCCGCCGAGCGGCGGGAAGAGGCCTTCCTCCTGCATGATCCGCGCCTGTTCCTCGCGTTGCTTCTTCGGATCCTTCTCGTAGCGCTTCTTGGTCTCCTCGATGCGCGGTTGGACGCGCTTCATCTTGGATTGATAGCGCGCCATCGCCGTCTGCGCGCGACGATTGATCGGGAAGAGCGCCAAGCGCACGACGACCGTGAGCAACACGATCGCGACGCCCCAACTGAACGTGATCGAGTGGAAGAAGCCCATGATCGCGAGCAGGCCGCGCGCGATCAGGCTGACGAACCCGAGGTCTTCTTCGAGCAGACGCGCGTGCTCGGGGAACGCCGCGATCATCGCGTCGCTCTGCTTCGGCCCGACGTAGGCTTCGTACGCGAAGGTACGCGACGTCCCGACGGCCGGAAGCGACAGCTGGAGGTCGACGTCGACGATCAACTCGCGCCAACCCTCGCCCTCTTCGCCCGGGTGCCGCGCGATCCACGCGTCGTCGCGCAACGAACGCCACGAGGCGCCGGCGAGCGTGGGCATCGTCTCTGGGTCCGCCGCGCGGAGCAGCACCGCGTAGTACTTGTTGTGCACGCCCGCGTAGAGCAGCGGCGCGGGCGACGCCAACGGACCCGAGCGCTCCGAGCCCTTTCGATCCGGCATCTGCACCGTGATCGAGGGCTTCGACTCGCCCGCGATGCGCGACACCGCAACACCTTGCGGCTCGTAGTAGAACGAATCGCCCGAGTCGTTCGGCACACCGGCGGCCGGCGTGATCAAGAAGCCGCGGTAGCCCGCGACATCGGTGATCGAATCGTTCTTGATCTCGATCTCGAGTCGGATCTGGTCGCTACCCGGGATGAAGAGGAAGCGCTTCTTGAACGTCACGCCCGTGCCGGGCGCGTACTCGTACTCCATCCCTTGGCGCGCACCTTCCGCGCCGAGCGGACGACCGATCCACAGCGCCGATTCCAGCGGTTCGCGCAGGAGCGGCTGGCTGGACAGCGTCGCGCGCAACTCGAACGAACCGGGTTGATTGGCGTTCTGCGCCTCGCCCACGATCACGCGCCAATGCCGCGGATCCAGGCGTTCTTCCGCCGTGCGCGTCGCGATGTCGAAGTGGTTCCCGGTGCGCAATTCCGTCAGCACGGCGCCGCGGTTCGAGAACTTCGCCAGCACGTGACCCGGTTGTCCAGGCGTGCCGACGATCATCGTTTCGGGACGTTCCTCCGCATCGACGACGACGGGACCGACGGCCGCCACCGCGGGAGTCGTCGCAGCGTTCGCAGCCTCTTGCGCC
>JAYTBY010000640.1:0-3055 GCA_043736755.1 Planctomycetota bacterium
CGCGGCCGCGCGTTCGAGCACGCGCCGCGCGAAGGCGAGCGGCTCGTCGACGAGGTCGAGCGCGTCGCCCCACTCGCGGTTCGCGGGCAGCGACGTCGCGACGACGGGCAAGCCGGTCGCGAGGTACTCCTTCAACTTCAGCGGCTGCATCGCGCGCGTCACGGGTAAGTCCGCGTAGGGCATGACGAGCACGTCGGCCTCGCTCGCGATGCGCGGCAGCTCGGAGTAGGGGACGGATCCCGGACGCAAGACGCGTTCGTTCGACAGCACGCGCGGATCGGGATCCTGCTCGGGACCGATGAGGCGCAGTTCGCACAGCTCCGCGAGCTTTTCGACGACGCCCACGTCGAGGCGTCGATCGATCGCCCCCCAGAAAACGGCGACGGGCTTCTCGCTCTCGTCGTGCGCGACGCGCGCGGTCACCGACGACCAGTGCGCCGGATCGAAGCCGTGCGTCAACAGCTCGCTCTCGCGACCCATCGACTTCAGGCGCGCGCGCAGGTGCTCGGACACTGCGACGATGCGGCTAGCGCGCGGCACGAAGTCCTTCTCGAGCGCGCGCAACGCTTCCGCGTCGAGGCCCGGCCACTCGGACAGGTCGTCGACGCAGTAGTAGATCCAGTTCGCATCCGGCACTCGCGCCGCGAGGTCCGCGACGATCGGCGCCGTCGCGACGACGGCCTCCGCGCGCTCGATCAACGGCCGCAGCGCGCGATCGAAGAGCCGCGCGTTCAACCCGCGCTCCCAGCCCGCGCCGAAACCCGGCCAGTGCATCGGCGAGTGCACTGTCAAGTTCGCCGGCAGCTCGACCGATTCCGCGGCGCCGCTCGCGGCGGGCTTGACCCAGCTCGCGAGCTTCATCGCGACCTTCTTCGCGTCGGCGATCGACAGCGACGGCCTGCGCGTCCCGACCGTGTTGATCCAATCGACGTTCCATCTCGGCAACAGCTCACGCACGAGATGCTGCGCGCTCGACGGATGCCGCCCCCAGTCGTCCGCGAACACGACGAGGCGGGGGAGTTCCGCGCCCATCGCGCTTGTCACAGGTCCCGCACGTAGCGGTTCTTCGGATCGACCAGGATCTGCCGCGGCGGCGTCGGGCGATCCGTCGTCTGGAACGTCATCACGATGACTTCGTCGCCCGTGCGGATCAGATGCGCGGCGGCGCCGTTCATCTGGATCGTGCCGCTGCCGCGCGCGCCCTCGATCACGTAGGTCTCGAGCCGGTTCCCGTTCGTGTTGTCGACGACGAGCACCTTCTCGAACGAAGCGATGTCGGCGCGCTCCATGAGCTCGACGTCGATCGTGATCGAGCCGACGTAGTTCAAGTCCGCGGCCGTGACGCGCGCCTTGTGGATCTTCGAGCGGAGGTACGTGCGCATCGAGAGTGCGGGAACCTATCTCAAGCTCGTCTCGCCTGCCACGCGGCGATCCCGCGCGTGAGTCGCGCCAGCGCTTCCGGCATCGTGTCCGCGGGCAATCCGCAGCCGACGCGGACGTGGCCCGCCATGCCGAAGAACTCGCCCGGGACGACGCCGACGTCGTGCTCGCGCAGGAGGAATTCGGCCAGCGCAAAGGTGTCCGTGACGCCCTCTACCGCTGGGAACGCGATGATCCCGTGGTCCGGGACGAAGGCGCGCACGCCGGCGGTCTCGCGCAGCCACTTCGTCCACAGCGGACGGACGCTCGTCGTGAGTTCGCGGTAGGGCTCGAGCAGTTCCGGCAAGCGCTGCAGCGCCGCGAGTCCGAGCCGCAGCGACGCCATCGGCGCGTCGACCCACGCCAGGTACGTCGCGTCGCGGACGCGGTGCACGTCGGCGGCGACGCCCTCGCCGAGCACGATCCAGCCGATCCGCAGCGCGCCGAGGCCGTAGGCCTTCGTCAGCGACCCGATCGACACCGCGTTCGGCGCGTAGCGGAAGGCGTCGACACGCACCGACTCGGGCTCGTATTCGCCGTAGAGATCGCACGACACGAGGAGTCCGCCGGCACGTTCGGCCTCGCGCGCGAGCGCGGTCAGACGCTCGCGGCCGAGCTGTGCGCCGGTCGGATTGTGCGGGTTCGCGAGGAACACGTGACCGCGCCCCGGCCCCGTTCCGAGGAGCCGTCGCACGTCGGTGGGATCGACTTGCCAGCCGTCCTCGAGCCGTCGTTCGAGCACCCGCAGATCGGCCCCCAAACGCCGCGGAAGTGCCCGAAACGGTTCGTACGACGGCGCATCCGCGACGACCCGCGCCCCGGGCCCAAACCAAGTCCAGGCAGAGGCCTGCAGACCGCCGGATGCGCCGAGCGTGGCGACGACACGCTCGGGATCGACACGAAATCGTCGAGCCAGCGCGTGCTCGACCTCGGCCAGGACTACGGCTGAGTGCCCGATCTCGATCGGCGGCGCGACGCCGAGGAGCTTCGGATCGGCGGGGGGCATGCCCGACTGCGTCAGCGGGAAACGCGCCGCGCCGGACCGCGTTCGGGCCCAGACCATGTAGGGGAAGTCGAGACCCGGCGCGGGGGCGTCGCGCCACGTCGCGGATGATTCGGCAGAGATCGCTTCCATGTCGGGCGGATCGTGACGGATCGAGCGCTCGCGCGCCAAGCTCGCGCGCGAAGCTCGGATTTCGGCTTGTGGATCCGGGTTTCGCGGGTGGCTAGAGTCCGGCCGGTCGTTCGTCGAGGTCCTCGCGAAGACGCCGCGTCCGGCGCCGCCGAGCCTGGAACGACCGCGAATCCACCATGACGCCCTCGCTCACGACCTCGATCGTCCTCGGACTTCTCGCACTCGCGCCGCTCGCCGACGCGAACGCTGCGCGCTCCGCCACATCCTCCGTACTCGTCCAAGAGGCGAAGCCCGATCGCTACGTGCGTTCGAGCGCTGCGGCGAAGTTGATGAACGTCGCCGACGCGAAGGGTGTCTCCGTCGCGAACGTTCCCGCGGGCACGCTGCTCGCCGTGTACGGCGAACAAGCGGGCTGGATCTCGGTCGAGCCGCCGCAAGGCTTGACCGTGTGGGTCTTCGGCCGATTCCTGCGCACGACCGCGCAGTCGGGGATCGCGGAGA
>JAYTBY010000641.1:0-3051 GCA_043736755.1 Planctomycetota bacterium
CGCAGTGCGCAACGACGTCGTGCGAGACCGTTGCGGGCACTCGAGGTCGCGTGTGCGTCCTCGTTCATGCGACCCGCACCGGTACAGGCTCGCGATGGAACTCGCGCAGTTGCGCCGCACCATCCACGCCGAGATAGCGTTCGACGAGCCGTGTATCCGCTTCGAGGAGATCGACGACGACGAGCGCATCGAGTGCGTCTTGGAAGTCCGCGTCCACGTTCAACGCGATGAGCTTGCCGCCGAGCTTCAGGTACTCGCGCAGGAGCACCGGGATCCCCTTTTCGTCGCGCTCGATTCGCGGAACGAGCTGTGCGAGGTCCACGCCGCCCTCGACCAGCGCGCGCATGCGCTCGGGCGCGAGACCATCGACGCGGCGCCATTCGAACGGACGCTTGCCGTGTACGCGCCCGCGCAGCCCAGCGTGCGCGTTCTTCGCTTCGAGCCAGTGGGCGACGAGCTGACGCGACAGCACGTCGTAGTCGGCCGACATGCTGACGGGCCCGAACAGGCGCCGATAGCGCGGGTTCTGCGCCACGAACGCGCCGATGCCCTTCCACAAGGTGAGCAGCGGGCCGTACGAACGCTGCCAGCCCGGCGCGACGAAGGAGCGGCCGAGTTCGAGCGCGGGTCCCAACGATTCGAGGGCGCCCGCGTCGTAATCGAAGAGCGTGCTCGTGTAGAGCCGCTTCGCATCGCCGAGTTCATCCGTCGCTCCGATCCGATACGCGCCGGCGATCGCATGCGCGTTGCGATCCCACAGAACCAGATGGCGGTAGTCGAGGTCGAAGCGATCGAGGTCGCGCGCTTTACCGGTGCCCTCTCCGACGGCGCGGAACGCGACTTCGCGCAAGCGACCGATCTCGGCCAACGTGCGCGGGATCTCTTCGGCGCGCGCGATCCACGTTTCGAGCGATCCGGAGGAAGAGAGTCGCGCGCTGCTCGGTAGCGCGTCGATCTCCGCTTCGATCTCCTCGGGCAAGACAGCCGCCGCGATCCGTTGTGGCGCGCGACGCGGTCGCTTTGCACGCCGCCGAGTCGGAGCTCCGAGCGCGTACGTGCGCAGCCGCACCCAGTCCGTGCGCTCTTCGTCGTCGCGCAAGGATGCGAGTTCCTCGGGCTGGATCGGTTCGCCGAAAGTCACGTCGATCCGCGCGCCACGCTTGTTCACGAGCTCGCGCGGGAGCAGTGCCGTGCGCAGCAGCGGATGGACGAGCCCGGCGATCTGGAACAGTGCGCTGTTGCGCCCCGCGAAAAACGTCGGACACACGGGCGCGTTCGTGCGCAAGGCCATGCGAGCGATCGAGGGGCTCCACGGCGGATCGACGACGGCGCGCTCGGCGAGATCGAGGCTCGAGACTTCGCCGGCCGGGAAGATCGCGAGCATTCCGCCTTGCTCCAACCAACGGATCGCTTCGCGCAACGTCCGCGCGTTCGCGTGCGTCGCATCACGTCCCCCGAAAAGATCGACGCCGAGGAACAGCTCGCGCAGTTCCGGGATGCGACCGAGCACCTTGTTCGCGAGGATCTTCACGTCGGGTCGCACGCGGCGCAGCACGCGCGCCAGCACGAGCCCCTCGATCGCGCCGAAGGGATGGTTCGCTGCGACGAGTGCCGGACCCGTGCTCGGCAAGCTCGCGATCGCGCCCGATTCGGCGTGGCGCACACCGAGCACCTCGAGGGCGCGAGTGAGGAACGCGTCGACGTCGGTGGTGCCGGCGCAACGGCCGTGAAGACGCGCGAGCTCGGTCAAGGCGAACGCGCGTTCGAGCGGGGCCAAGACCGCACGCGACAGCGGCTCGTTGACGCCGCGCGCGAACCGTGCGGTGCGGGGATCGATCCGGAAGGGGGTGTTCGGTCGCTCGCTCGTCCTGTGCATCACGTCTCCGGTGGCCGGTGCACACTCGCCGCGGAACGCTCCGCCAGGCGGGTGGAGGAGGTGATCGCCCGCGGGCGTCAGCCCTGCACCAAGTGCCTGTCAAGAGCCGATAGAACCGCTGCGCGCGGCCGCGGGGGAGCGGTAGGATCTTCGCCCGCGCTAGGGCCCCGGACCCCTCCGAGGCTCGCGTTCTCCGCCCCAACCGCCGCGACAGACGCGCGTACACGGTCCGATGATCCAAATCGCATTCCTCGCCCTCGCTGCCGTCGGAGTCCCGGAACGATTCCTGGAGCCGATCCCCCTCGAGCGCGTGAAGGTCAGTCACGAGTTCTTCGTCACGCGCCTCCAGGCCAACACGCGCGTGACGATTCCGCACTGCCTCGCGCGCTGCGAATCGACGGGGCTCCTCGCGAACTTCGTCCTTGCCGCGGGTAAGGAGAAGGGCGAGCGCAAAGGCCACGCCTCCAGCGATTCGGATGTCTACAAAACGCTCGAGGCCATCGGTTGGACGCTCGTCTCGATCGAGGAGCCGGCGCTCGAGGCGCGCGCCGACGCGATCATCGCGAGCATCGCTCTCGCGCAGAAGCCCGACGGGTACTTGAACACGCGCGTGCAGCTCACGTCGGGTCAGGAACCCTGGAAGGACTTGAGGGCAGGCCACGAGCTCGATTGCGGCGGACACCTCATCGAAGCCGGCATCGCGTACGCGCGCGGCACGGGCAAGACGCAGTTGCTCGACGTCGGGATCAAGTTCGCGAACCAGGTCGACCTCGTGTTCGGTCCAGGGAAGCGCACGGACGTGGGCGGGCATCCCGGGATCGAGCTCGCGCTGGCGAAGCTCTTCGAGCACACGCACGAAACGCGCTGGCTCGCGCTGGCCAAGTTCTTCGTCGATCAGCGCGGCAGCGGGACGCGCAAGGACCGCTTCGGCGAAATCGCGCAGGACCACATGCCCGTTCGCGACCAGCGTTCGGTCGTCGGTGACCCGGCGCGCGCGATGGAACTCTTCGCGGGTGCCGCGGACGTCTCGATGCTGGCCGCGGACACGACCCTGGTCGAGCCGTTGAAGGCCTTGTGGGCCGACGCGTGGGACACGAAGACCTACATGACCGGCGGGATCGGTGGATCGGCGAAGGACGGCACGCTCGCGGCTTCGTTCGATCTCCCGAACGCGG
>JAYTBY010000642.1:0-3049 GCA_043736755.1 Planctomycetota bacterium
GGCGTGGAGCACTCGCTGCCCGTCGAGAAGATCTACGACGACGTCGAGCAACTGTGGGGTGCCTCGAAGACTGGTTACACGCCGACGCTCGTCGTCGGATATGGCGGTATTTGGGGCGAAAACTACTGGTACCAGCACACCGACGTGTGGCGGAACGAGCGTCTCGCCGCGTTCGTGCCGAAGTTCGTCGTCGAGCCGCGCGCGCGTCGCCGCACGATGGCGCCGGACGAGGACCAGAACATCCTGCGCTCGGCGGGCATCGTGAAGAGCATCATCGACGCGGGCGGACGAGCGCAGCTCGGCGCGCACGGACAACTCGCGGGGCTCGGCGCGCACTGGGAACTGTGGTTGCTCAAGCAGAGTGGCATCACAAACCTTCAAGCGCTGCGCTGCGCGACACTCTCGGGCGCGCAGTACGTCGGACTCGACCAGGACCTCGGGTCGATCGAAGTGGGCAAGCTCGCCGACCTACTCGTGCTGGAGGCCGATCCGCTCGCCGACATCAAGAACAGCGAGTCGCTGCGCTGGACGATGCTCGATGGCCGCTTGTACGACGCGCGCACCATGGCGCCGGCAGATGGCCGGGCCGGTGTCGTACCCGACTACTTCTGGCGCTCGATGCAGGCCGGAATGCCGGCGCAAACGGTCGGCGGCACGTGCGCCGGTTGCGGCGGGTAGTCGGAACAGGACCAAGGACTCCACATCGACCAAGTGGGTTTTAGAGTTCGCCAGTAGAGAGCGTCCGTGGAGTGGCGACACCAGTTCCTCGGAGGCTGAACGATCGGTTCCTGCCGAGCCCCTCAACTGCGCAGTGCGTTCCGGGCAGCGCGATAGGCGAAGAACGCCACGCACACGAACAGGCCGACGGCGCCCACGGTGACCCACGGGTTTTCGAGCATCGCCTGCGCTTGACTGCCGGCTGCAATCGCCAGCGCCGCGAACGTCGCCGACACGAGCGCACCTCCGAGCACGACGGCCCACAATCCGCTGGCTCGGCGCAGGCCCAACAACTGCCCGACAAAAGTCCCACCGATCGATCCCGAGGCGGGAAGCGGTAGGTAGACGAACAGCACGACTCCGAAGAACGCCATGCGGCGTAGGCGCGGGTACTCGACGAGCACTTGCTCCGCGCGATCGTGGCCCTTCTTGAGGGTCGGACCGATCCAGGGCAACCGACCGAGGGGACCGAGTCCTACGGCCAACGTGGCGCCGACGGCGAGATCTGCACCGATTGCGAGGAGGGCGAGCGGCCAAGGTCGCAGTGGCGATTCGGCCGAGAGCCCGCTGAAGATCACGTATTTCCCGGGCAACGTGGCCAGGCCCAAGAGTTGGGCCCAGACCCGACTGGTGTGCTCGTGCTCCGCGATCGCGATCCAGATGGCCATGCCACCGAAGAGGACCACGAGCGACGTGATCCACAGCCAGAGAAGTACGCGCGTTTCGCTCGCACTGGGTTCGGCGGCGACTCGAGTCATCGGGGCAGATACGGCGCTCATCGGGGCGGAGAGTCTGCCGTGCCTCGATCGCGATACCCAGGGCCACCTTGCGCGGTTGGAGCACGCACGGCACGCGCGTCCGTCATCTGTGCGCGCTGCGCGCCGCGTTCACGACCGCATCGAAGAGCAACTGCTGCTCGCGCTCGCACGCGGCCGTGTGCTCGGGATGCCACTGCACGGCCCAGAGATGCTCGTGATCCGCGTGTTCTGTCGCCTCGATCGCGCCGTCCTCGGACCAGGCGACGGCGTTGAATCCGCGGCCGGGATCGCGCACGGATTGGTGATGCCACGATGCGGGCCTGCACGCGCTCGTGCCGAGCGTTCGGGCGAGCCGCGACTGCGCTTCGATACGGACGGCGTGGACTTGGAATCGGCCGCCGCCTCGATGGGGGACGTCGTCGCCGTACTCGTCGGGCACGTGCTCGACGAGCGTGCCGCCGTGCGCGACAGCCAAGATCTGGAGACCGCGGCAGATGCACAGCGCCGGAATCCGCTGCTCGACGATGGCTCGTGCGAGCGCGATCTCGGAGTCGTCGCGCACACGATCCATGCCGTAGATCTCCGGGTGTTCGCGACCGCCGTACAAATCAGTCGCGATATCTCCGCCGCCGGTAAGCACGAATCCGTCGCAGAGATCGAGGAGTTCCTGGGCCGCGCTCTCGCCCGGCGGAAGGAGGATCGCCAACCCGCCCGCGCGTCGCACGGCGTCCACATAGTCGACGGTGAGTCGCAACTTGCCGTCGGTCGTGTCGCGGCCTGGAGTCGTGATGCCGATGCGCGGTCGGGTCATGGGAGCGTCACTCTACTCAGGGACCGTGATCAGTCGGCGATCGTCAGCGTCCACACCTCGCGCGAGCCGAGGTCGCACACACGGATCACGTGGTTCCCGGTGTCCGCGACGAAGAGATGTCGGCCGCGCACGGCCAGGCCTTCGGGAGCTTGAAATCGTGATCGCGTGAAGCCGCCGTCCTGATGGCCGGGCTCGCCGGTTCCCGCCAGCGATGCGACCTGGCACGACAGCACGTCCATGTGCTTGATGCGGTGGTTGTACGTGTCCGCGATGAAGAGCAACCCGTCGAGCGCGAGGCCCATCGGATGCTGCAAGCGCACGCGCGGACCGAACCCGTCGACGTCGCCCCACTCGAAAAGGCCTTGGCCCACGAGCGTTTCGACGTGCGGCTTGCCGATCAACGCGGCGCGACGGATGGCGCTGGCCTCGGGATCGGCGATGTACAGCGCGCCGCCGCCGCCGACGAGGTCGCTGGGCTGATTGAACGAGGCCGTGTGCGCCGGGCCATCGCCGAGACGTTCCGATCCGTCGCCGGCGAAGAGCCGCACGTCGATCTCGTCGTCGATCGCGGCGATTTGGTGACTGCCTGCCAGCGCCACGAAGAGCCGCGGTCGGTCGAGCCACAGACTCCACGGCGAGCGCAGTGCGATCGAGCGCGGATCGCCGCCGTCGCGCAGCGGCCCGCGCCCGATCTCGCCCGTTCCGGCGATCGTGCGCACCAGTCCCTGCTCCAAGTCGATCGCTCGCACCGCGTGATTGCCCG
>JAYTBY010000643.1:0-3047 GCA_043736755.1 Planctomycetota bacterium
GCCGACTACTTCGGGTCTCCCGCGCGGCCGCGCGGTGAAGCACTGCGTTCGTGGATGATCGTGACCCGGTTGCCAGAGCTCCAAATTCGGATTCGGGACATGGCGAAGCGCCTAGCGGCGCTCGAGGCCAGCGGACTCGCGCGTAGAGACACGAAGGAAGAAGTATGACACGACGACAACGCACTCTGCGCACGGCGGTCGAGTTCCAAGGGGTCGGCCTCCACTCCGGTATCCACGTGAAGGGACGCATGTTGCCCGCGCCGCCGAACCGTGGCGTCGAGTTCGTGCGCACGGATCTGCCCGGAACAGAACCGATTCCCGCCAAGATCGCCTACCACGCGAACAAGGAACGGCGAACCAGACTCGTCCGCGGCGCGGCGGAGGTCGAGACCATCGAGCACTTGCTCGCTGCGGCGTCGGGTCTGGGCGTCGACAACATGACGGTCGAACTCTCGGGCGTGGAACTCCCGGGTCTCGACGGCAGCGCACGCGACTTCGTGGAGCTCGTCCAGCGCGCCGGCCTCGTCGATCAGCCCGCTGACGCGCGAGTTTTCACGCTGGATCAGCCTGTTTTCGTGCGCCACGGCGACGCGACGCTCGTGGCCGTGCCTTCGGATCGGCCAGCGCTGACGATCCAGTACGTCGCCACGTTCGATGAACCCGGCGTCGAGAGCGGTGCGCTCGAGTTCGAGCTCACCCCCGACAGCTTCACCCGGGAGATCGCACCCGCGCGCACGTTCTGCCTGGCATCCGAGGTGCCGCTCTTGCAGAAGGCCGGCCTTGGCAAGGGTGCGACGCGAGAGAACACGCTGATCCTCGGCGATCCCGAGACGCGCATGCGGCTCCCGGGCGAACCCGTGCGCCACAAGATGCTCGATCTCGTCGGCGACCTCGCGTTGCTCGGCGTCGGCCTGCACGCGCACATCATCGCCACCAAGTCGGGTCACGCGACCAATGCCGAACTCGTGCGTCGGCTCGCCGACTTGATGGTGGCCCTCGAGACGGGCGGCGTCATCCAGCGTGAGTCCGGCCTCGACGTGCGCGAAATCCTGCGGATGTTGCCGCACCGCTATCCGTTCCTCCTGATCGATCGCGTGCTGGAGATCGAAGGCTACAAGCGGGCGGTCGCGCTGAAAAACGTCACGATCAACGAGCCGTACTTCCAGGGACACTTTCCCGCAGCGCCGATCATGCCCGGCGTGCTCCAACTCGAGGCGATGGCTCAGCTCGCCGGCGTACTTCTCCTCCGCAAGCTCGAAAACACCGGCAAACTCGCGGTTCTGTGGTCGATGGACAAGGTCAAACTACGTGGCGCCGTCGTCCCCGGCGATCAACTGCGCATCGAGGTCACGACGATGCGCGACAAGGACCAGGTCGCGGTGGTGCAAGGCGTCGGCACCGTCGCCGGCAAGGTCGTGTGCGAGGCGCAGCTCATGTTCACCCTTGTGGATCCCTAAGGAGCGGCACGATGAGCGAGAAGATCCATCCCACCGCCGTCGTACACCCGCTCGCGCGGATCGGTGTCGACGTCGAGATCGGACCTTACTGCGTGATCGGCGCGGACGTCACGATCGGTGACCGAACCAGAATCGGCCCGCAGGTCGTCGTCGAAGGCGTGACGCGCATCGGCGCGGAAAATCTGATTGTGGGGCAGGCCTCGATCGGCGGGCCACCGCAGGACCTCTCCTACCGCGGCGAGCCGACCGAGGTCCTGATCGGCGACCGGAACACGATTCGAGAGTTCGTCACGATCAACCGCGGAACCGTGAAGGGCGGAGGAGTCACGCGCGTCGGCAGCGACAACATGCTCATGGCGTGTTGCCACGTCGCTCACGATTGCGAACTGCGTGACCGGGTCATCCTTGCGAACGGTGTCCTGCTCGCCGGCCACGTCCTCGTCGAGGAGAACGTCAATATCTCGGGTGGTGCGGCCGCGCACCACTTCGTCACGATTGGCGCCTTCGCTTACATCGGCGGCATGACGCGCATGGTTCAGGACGTGCCGCCGTTCATGATCTTCGAGGGACATCCGAGCCGCGCGCGCGGCGTCAACGTGATCGGCCTCCAACGTGCCGGGGTCCCCGAGACGGACATCGAAGCCATGCGCGAGGCCTTCAAACGAGTGTGGCGCTCCGGCGATCCGCGCAGCAAGTCACTCGAGGTCCTGCGCGCGGAGTTCGCGAGTTCGGCTCCTGTGATGAGGCTCGCGCGCGCACTCCAACAGACCGACCTCGGGCAGAAAGGGCGGTACCGTGAGAGTCTACGTGCTGAGTTCACCCGCATCGGTCAGGAGCGCCTGCTCGCCGGCATGACGGCGCGTTGATCATGAAAACGACGAAGACCGCCGTGATCGGCGTGGGCCACTTGGGCCAGTTCCACGCACGGATTCACCAGGCGAATGCACGGGCCGAGCTCGTCGCCGTCGTCGACCCGAACTCGGAGAAGGCGAACGCCCTGGCTCTCGAACTCGGTTGCTCAGCGCTCACCGATGTGAACGCTCTGCCGCGGGACGTGGAGGCCGTCAGCATCGTCGTGCCGACCACGCATCACGCGGCCGTCGCGATCCCGCTCTTGGAGCGTGGAGTTCACTGCCTGATCGAGAAGCCGCTCGCGTCCAGCGTGGAAGAGGCTGATCGGATCCTCGCCGCGGCGAAGCGTGGCCGCGCGAAGGTCGCCGTCGGACATGTCGAGCGCTTCCAGCCGGGATTGCGCAAGGTTCGTGCAATGAACCTCGAACCGAAGTTCATCGAGTGCCACCGGCTCGCTCCTTTCAGCTTCCGCGCGCTCGACGTCGGCGTTGTCCACGACCTCATGATCCACGATCTCGACTTGATCCTGGATCTCGTCGGCTCGCCGGTCGAGAGCCTCGATGCGGCGGGTGGAGCGATCTTGACGACCAGCGAGGACGTCGCATCCGTCCGACTCGTTTTCGCCAACGGCGCTCGTGCGAACGTCACCGCCTCGCGTGCCTCGCTGCAGCCGATGCGGCGCTTTCGCATGTTCTCGGGCGAAGCCTACGTGAGCCTCGACTTCCAGAAGAACTATGG
>JAYTBY010000644.1:0-3041 GCA_043736755.1 Planctomycetota bacterium
CCGAAGAGCACGTGCATCTAGCGCAGGGCGAGGAGCTCATCGGTGGCGTGTGGATGTCCTTCGCCGACGCGCAGCGCACGCGCGGCCTCGAGGAGCACGACGGGAAGTGGTTGCCGCGCGCCGAAGCCTTCGCTCGCAACGACGTCGCGGCGGCAGCGAAAGTCGCGAACCAGCCTGGGAACCTGGTGCTCGGCCCCGATGCGATCGTCGCCGGTCCGCAAGACGAGGAGATGCTGCTCGGAATCCTCGACGGCCTCGCGAAGGGCCGCGGTTGGTTTGACAGCACGTTCCAGTCGCCAGCGGGGCTCGAACTCTTCGGAGGACGGCTCGCTGAGTTCTACCTCTTCGAATCCGACGACGCGTACTTGGCGACGATTCCGCACTTCGGCTCGCTGACGAAGACCGTGTCTGCCGCGTGGGCGGAGTCGGTGAAGAAGACCTACGGATTCCTGTGGTGGGATCCCTACCCGTTGTCCTCCGCGCGACGTTGGAAGCGCGACGAGAAGGATGTCGTAGGTCACTGCTTCCACCACTGGGGCCACTTGCTCCTGAACCGACTCGGTTACGACGGCCGTCTGCTCCCACCGTGGTTCGACGAGGGCCTAGCATCGATCCTCGAGCATCGAATTCACGGCCGCAATGACGTATTTTGCCGCGGTTCTCGGAAGAACGATCCGCGCCCCACGGGGCCGAGCACCGGCGGCGGCAACCCGCCACCGAAGCCTGGAACCAAGGTCGGCAAGGGAGGTGCCTCGACGCGCGCGATCGCGCCGTTCGATCCGAAGGCGATGCAGGACGGCGCTTGGCTCGCGGCGCTCCAAGCCGGGCTCGGTCAGGTGCCGCAGTTCGATGATCTCGCGAGCTTGCAGTTCGGGGAGCTCGAGACGGCGGACATCGCTTCCGCGATGGCGATCGTGCAGTGGCTCGAGACCCGCGGTCCGGGATCGTTGCGGCGCTTCCACGACGAACTCAGGAAGCGTGCGCCGCCGCAGCCGCAGCGCGTGCTCGACTCGACCGCGTTGCGCATCGCGTGCTACGAGGCCGCTTTCCGTGCGGCCGCCGGCGTCGGGATCAAGGAGGCTGATCAGGCCTGGAGGGCATGGGCAGCGAAGCTCTGAAACCGCGCGAAGTGCCGCGCATTCCGGGCTACCGGATCGAAGGCGTCCTCGGACGAGGCGCCACGGGCACGGTCTATCGCGCGCGGCAGCTCTCGGTCGACCGTCTGGTGGCGCTCAAGGTGCTGCACGAAGACCTCGTCGGTGCGCAGGGCGCCGAACGTCGGCTGCAGCGCGAGGCGCGCGCAACGGCGCGACTCGCGCACCCGCACATCATCTCCGCGATCGACATGGGCGAGATCGACGGGCGTTGGTGGTACGCGATGGAGCTCGTCGACGGTGTTTCCCTCCAGGAGCGTTTGCAGGCCGGCGCGGTCTCCGAGCGCGAGGCGCTTCGGATCGCGATCCCTATCGCGGAAGCGCTTCAGCACGCGTTCGAGCGCGGGGTCGTCCACCGCGACGTGAAACCCGCGAACATCCTGCTCGAACGCGGCGGTCGCGCGTTGCTCGTCGATCTCGGGCTCGCGTTCGGCGAGGACGACCCGCTCGTGACGAAGGATGGGGCGACGCTGGGCACGCCGCACTACATCAGCCCCGAACAGGCGCGCGATCCGAGCCAAGCGGACGCGCAGAGCGATCTGTGGTCGCTTGGCGCGACGATTTATCACGCCGTGTGCGGGCGACCGCCGTTTTCGGGCACGAGCGTGGCCGAGATCCTGTCCTCCGTGCTCTACGAACCGGTGCCGGATCCTGCAGCACTAGCGCCGCAGATATCGACGGGATTTGCGCTGATCCTGCGCAAGTGCCTCGCGCGTGATCGTGCGCTGCGTTACGTGACGCCGGCCGAACTCGTCGCGGATCTCGAACGCGTTCGCGAGCGCCGCGCCCCCAACGTGCGTCGTTCCGCGCTCGAACCAGTCGCCGAGAGCGCGGCCCGGCGAACGCGTAGGATCGCGATCGGGACATTGGCGGCAGCGGTCGTCGGCATCACTGCGTGGTATGCGTTGCGACCGGACCGAAACGCCGGTCCCGCGGAGGTCGGGCTGGTCGCCCTTGCGCCCACCGATCCCACGGATCGTCTCCTCGACGCGGCCGAAGGACCCTCGGCCGAGATCGGTCCGGCGCTCGCGCGCGCAGTTCAACTCGTCCGTGCTCTGCCGCCGGATTCTCCGGGAGCGCTGCGTGCGGCGACGGCGCGCGCTCACCTCGAAGCGCGGCTTGCGTCAGAGATCCAGCGGTTCCAGACCGCAGCGGCACCGCGGTTCCAAGCGTTGCTCCGCGATCGGCGATTCGAGGAGGTCGGGGGACTCGTGTCTCAGGGATTCCTGCGGGAATTCGCTGCTTCCACGGGCGGCGCCGCTCTGCCGCCGGACCTCGAAGCGTCTCTGCGCAGTTGGCTCGAGAGGTTGCAGGGAGGGCTCGACACGGAGCGTCGCGCGACGGAGGGACGCTATCGATCCGCGCTCGCGCTCGAGTGGCGGACGCGAATCGAACCCGAGGTGCGCGCGCACCTCGAAGCGGGACGTTGGCGATCCGCGCGCGCTCTGCTGACCACGGGGATCCGAGCCTGGGCCACGGACTCTGCGATCCCGCGCGCCGGAATTCCGGACAGCGTGGCCGAGACTGAACTGTCGCGTTTACGCGAGGAGGCGATCGAACGCTCCTTGTCCAAGCTCGATGCGCGCTGGACTGAAATCGATGCCGACCTGCTGGCGTGGGTCGTAGCGCGCGCGACTGCGCTGCGCGGCGGCGTCGAAGGCCGCACGCTCTCGGACGGTGCGTCCGTTTTGCGCGCCGAGTGGGATCTCGAGCTCGATCGGCGGCGGCTCTCTGTGGCGGAGTTTCCCGCGGGATTGCTGCAGCTCGCGCATGAGGAAATCGCCAAGTCCGAGCGCGAGCTGACGGAACTCGCGCGCACACTCGCCGTCGACGACGCCCGGCGCGGATTCGCCGAGATGGAGACCGAGTCGGAGCCAGCTTGGCGCG
>JAYTBY010000645.1:0-3037 GCA_043736755.1 Planctomycetota bacterium
ATCGCCGCCGCGCGCTCGATCCCCACGCCCGTTCGAGCCATGGATTCGAGCCGCGGTCGTTCACCCTCGTCCGACGCGCAGCCGAGAGCCATCCACGCGGTGGCACGTCGGTGGGCGGAGATGCCCGAGGTCGCGAGAACGGTGCGCGCGGCGGTCGAAGTCCGGGTCGTCCACTTGAGCGTCCGATCGCGTTCGATCAACGCGCGCCAAGCCTCGACGGCCGGCGGTTTCGCCAACTCGGGGTTGTCGCTCTGAGCCGGCGCACTCGTCGGCGATTGGGGAGGAGCCGCACTCGGGCTCGATCCCAGTCCGAGCCCGCCCAGGGCTAGGCCGACGATCGCGGAAAGGTGGCGCAGGGACATGGCGGAAGGAGTCGCCTCCTCATCGGCACGAGGCCGCGACGGGACGAGGGCGCATGCTGCCACGCCGCACACGCCGGGACTACAGGGCGACAGCGCTCGGCTGGAGAGGCTCCAGGAGCCCGCCCCTGGAAGGAACTTCAGTGGCCTGCGTGGAGCACCACTTCCAACGACCCCGGACCGAGTGGCCGGAGCTCGACGCTGCCTCGGCGACCGTCGTCGATCAAAACGCGGACTTCGCCGACGATTCCCGGCTCGAAATCGACGCACTCGAAGCGACCCGCGTCGTCCGTCTCCGCGCTGCGACCGTCGGGAAACTCGACGCGGGCACCGCTCACGGAGGCGCCGGTCGCGCGGTCGAGGACCGTGCCGCGGATCGAAGCGCGGTCCGCCGGTTCGTCGCCGGCCGTGTGCGCAGCATCGTCACAACCGACGAGGGGGAGGACGGCGATCAGGATCCAGGACGGCGCGATCCGCGCGTAGGCCCTCACGCCTCAGGCTCCCCGAGCAGCGCCACGATCTCGTTGCGACGGCGATCGCATTCCGCGGCCGTCGAGGCTTCGAGGTTCAGTCGCAGCAGCGGTTCCGTGTTGCTCGCGCGCACGTTGAACCACCACCAAGCACGGTCGCTGACGTCGCCGTATTCGACGGTGATGCCGTCGAGCTCGTCTTGACGACCATCCGCGTAGCGCTTCTTCAGCTCCGCGATCGCGGCCGCCTTGTCAGCGACGTGGAAGTTCACCTCGCCGGTCGAGTGGTAGCGCCGCAAGTCCTGCACGAGCGCGCTGAACGGCGTGCGCGAACGCGACAGGAGGTTCAGCGCGGACACCATCGCGAGCACGCCCGAGTCGCAGGTGAAGTTCTCGCCGAAATAGAAGTGTCCCGAGAGTTCGCCGCCGAATGGAGAACCGCGCTCGCGCATCGTGGCTTTGATGAAGGAGTGTCCGACGCGATCCCTCACTGCCACACCGCCCGCGCGTCGGATCTCCTCCTTGACCACCCAAGACGAGCGCAGGTCATAGACGATCGGAGCGCCTGGATACGCCTTCAAGTACTCGCGCGCGAGGAGCGCCGTCATCAAGTCGTTGCCCACGGTGCGGCCAAGTTCATCGACGAAACAGCACCGATCCGCATCACCGTCGAAGCTCACGCCGATCTCCGCGCCCTTCCTTTTCACGAGCTCGCGCACTGGGTCGAGGTTCTCCTCTTTCAGCGGATTGGCCTCGTGGTTCGGAAATGTGCCGTCGAGTTCGGTGAAGATCGCCGTAGCACGCGCACGCGGCACGCGTTCGAGAATCGGCCCGAGCGTGTGGCCTTCCATCCCGTTCGCGCAGTCGACCGCGATCCTCACATCGCGCTCGAGCTTGGCGAAGCGTGCCACGTGATCGGCATACGCGGCGAGCAGATCGCGCTGCACCACGGAGCCGCGGCGCGCGACGGGCTGCGGCGCGGGCCCCGTCGCCAGGCGCTCGACGTCCTTGATGCCGTTCGCGGCCGAGATCGGCGTCGCTCCACGGCCGCTCAATTTCATTCCGTTGTACTCGCCCGTGTTGTGGCTGGCCGTCACGTTCAAGCCCCCGTCGCAGTCGGTCGACCCGATCGCGAAGTAGGCCATGGGCGTGCTCGCGAGCCCGATGTCGACGACGTCCGCGCCGGCGTCGCGCATCCCCTCGATCACCGCGGCGGCGATCTCGGGCGAGTGCGTGCGCATGTCACGGCCGACGAGGAGCGTCTTCGCGGCGAGGAAGCGCGCGAAGGCATCGCCGATCCGTCGCGCGAGCCGCGCATCGAGCTCGGTCGGGACCACGCCGCGGATGTCGTATGCCTTGAAGATGCCCATCAGGTTCTCGAGAGGTCGTTCGGGTGCGCGGAGATCGGTCCGACGAAGATAGCGAGTGCGCGCGGCGAGACCGAGGCCGGTCAGTCAGCCCATCGAGCCAAAACCGGCGTATTCCGGCTATTTTGCAGCCAGCACGGGCCGGGTCGGGGTCGCCGCGATCCGGGTCGCTGCCCCCCCCCTCGTGCTCGACCAGACGCGCTTCTTGCAAGAAGTCCCTGGATTGTGCGTACGATGGATACGTCGAGCGAGAGAGTGGCCCTGAGGGTCGGACGTTCGACGGCAGTCCCGAATCGGGAGATGAGCCATGCGATCGGTCAACGTGCACTTGGTTGGTGCCTCCAAGGAGGAGGTCGCCACGCACTTGTCGAAGTTCGCCCAGAAAGGGATGGGCGATCACTGGTACCACCCGGATCGACAGCACTCGAAGCTGACGATTCGTTTCCAGCCGGGGGCGCACCAGCCCCAGCCGCCGAACACCGAAGACGAGTTCGTCGGCACGTTGGGCACACCGCCCGACCTCACGCTCTACGTCGACATGGGGAGTCGCCTGAACCCCGACGAAGCCGGCAAGCAGGTCGATGTCCGCGAGTTCCACCACGTCGTCGAGACGTTGCTCGGACGCTTCCGTGGCGTCGCGCGCGACGACCACTCGAATCACTTGTGGACGCTCGAGGAGATCCGCTCGGGCAAGTCGATCGAAGGCGCCAAGTTCGGCGACCACGAAGTGTGGCGCAAGGCGAACCGGCGCGGCTCGAACGAGCACTGACGGTTCGGGCGGATCCGTTCAGACCGCTTCGTCCGCAATCCGCCTGCTCGTCGCGCGCGAGCCGGTCGCGCG
>JAYTBY010000646.1:0-15084 GCA_043736755.1 Planctomycetota bacterium
CGCGTCGTTTTTCCGGCCGGTGCACGCGCGATCCTGCTCGCCGGGCGCGGACCCAAAGGACCGGTCCTCGAGGTCGCGCGGACCGCCGCCGTCCTCGCCGCCAAGCGCACCGCGGACCTCATTCCGTTGTGCCATTCGCTGCCGCTCGACGCGGTCACCGTCCGCTTCGAGCCCAAGGGCCGCGACGTGCTCGAGATCCGCGTGCGCGCGGCGTGCACCGGCCGCACCGGCGTCGAGATGGAGGCGCTCGTCGGCGTCACCGTCGCCGCACTCACCGTCTACGACATGGCCAAGGCCATCGATCATGGGATCTTGATCGAGCGGATCGAACTCGTCGAGAAGCTCGGCGGGCGATCGGGCCACTGGCGTGCGCAGGGTGCGAAGTGATGCGCGAAGGGCCGGCCGCGATGAACGTCACGGATTGGACTTGGGGGCCGGCGCAGCGCTCGCGCACGGCGGCGATCGTCGGCGCGACCGGCGCGACGGGCGTCGAACTGGCGGAGATCCTGCTCGCAGCGGGTCATCCCGCGGATCGCATCCTCTGTTTCGCGCGCGCCGAAAGCACAGTGCGTGTGCGCGACACGAATCTGCGTGTGCAACCGACGCCCGCGGATCCGCGGACTCTCGCCCGCTTCGACGTCGTCTTCCTGTGCACGCCCAACGAGGTCTCGCTCGAGCTCGTTCCAGAACTCCTATCGAGTGGCGCCCGCATCGTCGATCTGTCGAGCGCGTTCCGCGAAGCGCCCGACGTCCCGCTCATCATTCCCGAGATCAACGGTGATTTGCTGCGCGCCAGTCCGCGCTTGGTCGCGAACCCGAATTGCACGACGGCGATCGCGTGCTTGCCGTTGGCGGTCATCGCGGGACTCGTCGGCCTCGAGGAGGTCGTCGTCGCGAGCTACCAAGCCGCGTCGGGTGCCGGAGCCGCAGGCCTCGACGCCTTGCGCTGCGAGACGCGCGAAGCGGCCGGTCTCGCGCGCGGGCCGGGACGACCGTCGCCATTCCCAGCGCCGATCGCGCTGAACGTCATCCCCGCGATCTCGACGGTGGGGGAGGATGGCGTGAGCGGCGAGGAGCGCAAGATCGCCAACGAGGCGCGCAAGATCCTGCGGCTCGACGCGCTCGTCGTGGAGTCGACGACGGTTCGCGTCCCGGTCGAGCGCTGCCACTCGGTCGCGGTCCACCTGCGGACGAAGGAGCCCGTCGATCCGGCCGCCGTCGTGGCGGCACTGCGCTCCGCGCCGGGCGTCGTCTGGACCTCGGATCCGCACGGTCCGCGGCCGCGGGAGTGCGCTGGTCGCGACGAGGTTTTCGTGGGTCGCGTCCGGACGGGCGCGCGCGGTCCGCACTCGCTGGCCTTCTTCGCCGTCGGGGACCAACTGCGCAAAGGTGCCTCCCTGAACGCGGTTCAGATCGCAGCCGGGCTGTTCCAGACGGGTTGAGAGGGGACCGCTTTCTCAGCGGTTGATGGACCAACTCGGCCGCCTCGATTCTGGTGGTGCCGCTTCGCGGCGCGTATCCTCCGCCCGCGCGAGCGGCGGGATACGCCCCTCGCACACGGAGCCCCCCTGCCGCCCATGGACCTCAAGCTGATCCAACGCCTGATCGCGATGATGAAGCGCGCCGGCGTCGCCGAACTCGATGTCGAGGACCCCGCGACCGGTCTCAAGGTGCGCGTGGTCCGCGAAGGCCTGCCCGGGGCTTCCACGGCGCCGGTCGTCCACGTCCTCCAAGGCGGCGGTGGCCCGGGACCCGCGCACTACGGCTACCCGCCCGGTCCGATCGGCGGAGCCTCCGCCGCGCCGGCCGAAGTCGCGAAACCCGCGCAAGCGGGCACACCGTTCCAGAGCCCGATGGTCGGGACGTTCTATCGCTCGGCGAGCCCCGAAGCCGAGCCCTTCTCGAGCGTCGGCATGCGCGTCGGGCCCGAGACCACGATCTGCATCATCGAAGCGATGAAGGTCATGAACGAGATCAAGGCCGAGACCTCGGGCGTCATCACGGCCGTGCTCGCAGAGAACGGCGAACCGGTCGAATTCGGCCAGCCCCTGTTCCTGATCGAGCCCTGATGTTTCGCCGCGTCCTGATCGCGAACCGCGGCGAGATCGCGCAACGGATCATTCGCGCCTGTCGCGAACTCTCCATCGAGACCGTCGCTGTCTATTCGACGGCGGACGAAGGCGCGATCTACCTGCGCCAAGCCGACGAGACGATCTGCATCGGTCCGGGACCCTCCGCGAAGAGCTACCTCTCGATTCCCGCGATCATCGCCGCGGCCGAGGTCGCCGACGCCGACGCGATCCATCCGGGATACGGATTCCTCTCGGAGAACGAGCACTTCGCCGAAGTCTGCCGCGCCTGCAAGATCCACTTCATCGGCCCCGAACCGGAGACGATCGCGAAGCTCGGCGACAAGATCGCGGCGCGCGAGCTCGCGCGCGCGGCCGGCGTGCCGATCGTTCCGGGATCGGATGGTCCGGTCGAGGACGAGCAGAAAGCGATGGCGGTCGCGCAACAGATCGGCTTCCCCGTGATGATCAAGGCCGCATCCGGCGGCGGAGGTCGCGGGATGCGCATCGCGCGCAACGAACCGAGCCTCGTGACCGGCTATCACGCCGCGAAGAGCGAAGCGCAAGCGGCGTTCGGCGACGGGACCGTCTACCTCGAGAAGTTCGTCGAGAACCCGCGCCACATCGAAGTGCAGATCCTCGCGGACAAGCACGGGAACATCGTGCACCTCGGCGAGCGCGACTGCTCGATCCAGCGTCGCCACCAGAAGCTCGTCGAAGAGTCGCCCTCGCCGTCGTTGACGCCCGAGCTGCGCGCGCGCATCTGCGAATCGGCCGTGAAAGTCGCGCGCCACGCGAACTACACGAACGCCGGGACGGTGGAGTTCCTGCTCGCGCGCGACGGGAGCTACTACTTCATCGAGGTCAACGCGCGCATCCAGGTCGAGCACCCGGTGACCGAGCTCGTGACGGGTATCGACCTGATCCAACAGCAGTTGCGCATCGCGGCGGGCGAGAAGCTCGGTTTCGCGCAGAAGGACATCGAGTTCCGCGGGCACGCGATCGAGTGCCGCATCAATGCCGAGGATCCAGACAAGGACTTCCAGCCCTCGCCGGGCAAGATCGAGATGTTCGTGCCTCCGGGCGGTCCTGGCGTGCGCCTCGACAGCCATTGCTACAGCGGCTACCGGATCCCGCCGAACTACGATTCGATGATCGGCAAGCTCCTCGTCCACCGTCCGCGTCGTGATCTCGCGATCAAGACGATGTTGCGCGCGCTCGACGAGTTCGTCATCGAAGGCGTGAAGACCACGATTCCGCTGCAGCGCAGCGTCCTGTCGCACTCCGACTTCCGCGCGGGCGATCACGACACGGGTTTCGTCGAGCGCTACTACGGCCATCACCCGGCGATCCCGACGAGTGGGGACTCGCGTTGATGCGTCACCGAACCGCCCTCGGAGCGATTCTCGTCGGGACACTCTGCACGTCGTGCTCGACGTACGGTCGCTGGCCGTTCTGGAGCACGCAGCGCCATCCCGAGCCGATGACCGACGCGGTCGATCCGCTGCCGGGTGGCGCGCAGACCCTGTACCCCGAGGGTCCCGAGGAGGTGCTCGTCGTGCGCCACGCCGACCCCGTGAAAGTGCGGCCCGCCGGTCGCACGGCTGGGTTTCCGCTCACTTTTCACGCCACGACCGAGCGCGTTCACGCGGGATCCTCGATCAGTGTCGCGCCCGGTGGCCGCGCTGAAGTCCTGTGGGGCGACGGCACGTCGATCCTGCTCTCGGATCGAGGCTTCGGCCTCGTGGGGTCGCCGTCGCGCGGCGAACCGCTGTTCACGTTCCTCGACGTCGCCACCGCCTGGATCGACCTCGCGGGCGAAGAACAGATCGACTTGGTCGGCGGATCGCGTCTCTCGGCTTCGAGCGGGCCGATCGTGCTCGAGCGCGTGCGCTTCGACATCGTGAGGGTGCGCAACCAATCCAAGTCCTCCGCGCGCATCGCGTTCCGGGAGGACGTGCTCGAGCTCGACCCGGGGCAAGCCGTCGACCTGCCGCTCCTGACCGGCGGTGGACAACCGACACGCAGTGCCACGAGTGTCGATGCGGTGGCCGGCCCCGGCTTCGCCGTGCGCGCGACGGGCGCCGTCGAGACGGATGCGGATCAGAATCGCGTGCGCGTACAGGCCGTGGGCGAGCACGAAATCCAAGGGCTGGGGCAGCGCGTGCGCCTCGAACGCGGCGAGGAAGTCGACTTCTCGGGGCTCGGGCCCCGCTGAAGCGTAGGAGTCACACCATGACACGACCGCGCGTCCTGATCACCGGCGGCTCCGGGTTCCTCGGCAGTCACTTGTGCGAGCGTTTTCTCGCCGAGGGCTTCGAGGTCATCTGCATGGACAACCTCATCACGGGGGACATGCGCAACGTCGAGCACCTGTTCGCTGACCCGTTCTTCCACTTCGAGAAGCGTGACGTCACCGAGCACATCCACGTCCCCGGGCCGGTCGATTCCGTACTGCATTTCGCGTCACCAGCGTCGCCGATCGATTACCTCGAGCTGCCGATCCAGACGCTCAAGGTCGGATCGCTCGGGACGCACAAGGCGCTGGGGCTCGCGCGCGCCAAGAACGCGCGCTTCCTCTTGGCGTCGACGAGCGAGTGCTACGGCGACCCGCTCGTCCATCCGCAGAGCGAGGACTACTGGGGCAACGTGAACCCGGTCGGTCCGCGCGGCGTGTACGACGAGGCCAAGCGTTTCGCCGAGGCGATGACGATGGCCTACCACCGATTCCACGGCCTCGACACACGGATCATCCGCATCTTCAACACGTACGGTCCGCGGATGCGCTTGCGCGATGGTCGCGCACTCCCGGCGTTCATGAGCCAAGCGCTGCGCGGCGAGCCGCTGACGGTGTTCGGCGACGGATCGCAGACGCGCTCCTTCTGCTACGTGGACGATCTCGTCGAAGGGATCTGGCGACTCTTGAACTCGAAGGAGCACCTGCCGACGAACATCGGCAACCCTTCCGAGATGACGATCCTCCAATTCGCGCAGGCGGTGCTCGTCGCGACAGGATCGAAGTCAGGTATCGAGTTCAAACCGCTACCGGTCGACGATCCCAAGGTGAGGCAACCGGACATCACGAAAGCGCGGCGGATCCTCGGGTGGGAGCCCAAGGTGGGTCTCGCGGACGGTCTCGTGCGCACTCTCGATCACTTCCGTTCGCGAGTCGCGTTGGCCGACGCGACTCCGGTCGGAGGTCGCTAGGGATGTGCGGCGTCGTCGGGGCGATCCAGCGGAAAGGCGGCGTGGTCGAAACGCTGCTCCAGGGCCTCCGACTGCTGGAATACCGCGGTTACGACTCGGCCGGCGTGGCGGTGCTCGAGTCGGGCGTGATCAAGATCCGGCGCAAGGCGGGCCGGCTGTCGAATCTCGAGCAGGCACTCGCGGACGGCTCGCTGGATCATGCACGCGCTGGGATCGGGCACACGCGTTGGGCGACGCACGGCCCGCCGTCGGACGAGAACGCGCACCCGCACACGGATGAAGAGGGGCGCGTCGCGCTGGTCCACAACGGCATCGTCGAGAACTGGGCCGAGCTGCGCGCGGAACTCGAAGCCGCCGGCGTGCGCTTCGCTTCCGACACGGACACCGAAGTCTTGGCGCACCTCGTCGGCCGGGAGATGGCGCGCGGCCAGGACCTCGCGTCAGCAGTCCGCGCGAGCCTGGCACGCGTTCGCGGCTACTACGCGATCGCGGCTGTGGCGCAAGGCGAACAAGGTGTGCGCATCGTGTGCGCCCGATCCGGCCCGCCGCTCGCCGTCGCTCGCGGCCCGGATGGCGTGTATCTGGCGTCCGACGTCCTGGCGCTGATCGCGCACACGCGTGACGTGATCTTCCTGGAGGACGGCGACGTCGCCGAACTCGAGCTGGACCACGCGCCGATCATCACGCGCATCGATGGCACGCGCGTCGATCGACCCACGCGGCACGTCGAATGGGATCCGGAAGAGGCGGGCAAGGGCTCGTTCCCGCACTTCATGCTCAAGGAGATCCACGAGCAACCGGATGTGCTCGCGCGCACAGCCTTCGATCGCTTGCGACTGGAGAAGGGCGACGTCGATTTCGGCGTGCCCGGATTCTCCGACCACGAGCTACGCGCGATCGATCGCGTGCAGATCGTCGCGTGCGGCACGGCGCTGCACGCGGGTTGGATCGCGCGCTACATGATCGAGGGACTCGCGCGTGTGCCGGTCGACGTCGACTACGCATCCGAATTCCGCTATCGCGACCCGGTCCTAGCGCACAACACGCTGGCGCTGGCGATCTCGCAATCGGGCGAGACGGCCGACACGTTGGCCGCATTGCGCTTGGCGAAAACGCTCGGCGCCCGAACCGCCGCCATCTGCAACGTGGTGGGCAGCACACTCGTGCGCGAAGCGCAGGCGACGATCTTGACGCATGCGGGTCCCGAGATCGGCGTGGCCAGCACGAAAGCCTTCGTCGCGCAGGTCGTGGCCGCGTTCCTCTTCGCCGTGCGTCTCGGTCGCGCGCGCGGAGTGCTCTCGCTCGAGAAGGGTCGCGAACTCGTCTCCGAGCTGCGCCTCTTGCGCCCGAAGATGGAGAGCCTGCTGGGCGAGCGCGCCGTCTCGGAAGTACGTGCGATCGCTCAGAAGAACCTGGGTCAGAAGGGGTTCCTCTTCCTCGGTCGCGGGATCAACTACCCGATCGCGCTCGAAGGCGCGCTGAAGCTGAAGGAGATCAGCTACGTCCACGCCGAGGGCTACCCGGCGGGTGAGATGAAGCACGGTCCGATTGCGCTGATCGAACCGGCGATGTCGATCCTCGTCGTGAACAGCGCGGGACCGCTGGCCGAGAAGGTGCGCTCGAACCTGGAACAAGTACGCGCGCGCGGCGGTCACGTCATCGCGATCGGCTCCGACAAGGAGAGCATCGCGGTTAGCGACGAGCACGTCCTCGTGCCCGAATGCTCCGAGTGGTTGTCGCCGATCCTGAATGTGATCCCGCTGCAACTCGTCGCGTACCACATGGCGGACTTGAAAGGCCTCGACATCGACAAGCCGCGCAACCTCGCGAAATCGGTGACGGTGGAGTGACGCGATGGCATTGAACGTCCTGATCACGGGTGGCGCCGGTTTCATCGGCAGCCACGTGGGCGAGAAGCTCCTCTCGCGCGGCGATCGCGTGACGGTGCTCGACAACTTCAACGACTACTACGATCCGGCGATCAAGCGCTCGAACTTGCGCGCATTGCCGAACGCGACGGTGGTGACCGGCGACATCCGCGACCGCTCGCTCGTGACGCGCTTGCTGGACGAAGGGCGCTACGACGCGATCGTCCACCTCGCCGCGATGGCCGGCGTGCGTCCGTCGATCCTGGATCCGCTCCACTACGAAGACGTGAACGTGCGCGGCACGCTGCACTTCCTGGAAGCGCTCAAAACGAGGCCGAAAACGCGCTTCGTCTTCGCCTCGAGCTCGAGCGTCTACGGCGACCGCGTCGAAACCCCGTTCCGCGAAGTCGACGACATTCACCATCCCGTGTCGCCGTACGCGGCGACGAAGCGCGCGGGCGAGCTGCACTGCTGGACGTACAACCACCTCTACGGCATCCCCACGAGCTGTCTGCGCTTCTTCACCGTCTATGGACCGCGCCAACGGCCCGAGATGGCCATCCACAAGTTCGTGAAGGCCATGCTCGAAGGCCAGCCCATCCCGTTCTACGGCGACGGCTCCACCCGTCGCGATTACACGTACGTGGATGACATCGTGGACGGCGTGGTGCGGGCGCTCGACCGCTGCGAGGGCTATGAGATCTACAACCTCGGCGAATCGGCCACGACGTCGCTCTCGGAACTGGTCGGGATCATCGGCGAAGCGTGCGGCAAGACGCCGATCCTCGACCGGCAACCGATGCAGCCGGGCGACGTGCTCGTGACGTACGCCGATGTGTCGAAGGCGCGCTCGAAGTTGGGCTACGACCCGCACACGTCGGTGCGGGATGGAGTCGCGCGGTTCGTGGATTGGTACAAACGCCGCACTTGAGTGCCGCAGGCAAACGTGTGGAGCCGGTCGCAAGGAAGCGGCCGTGGAATGCACTGCGGCTCTCGCGGCTCCCTCCCACCTCGACACGCAAGGTCAGTCGGGCAACCACTTCGGCCGCGATCGGAGCTTGATCCTCGCGCCGGTCGCCGGGTGGACGAATCCGATTCCGGCAGCGTGGAGGTGATAGCCACCCGTCCCGGGCGGCACATCGCTCTTCGCGACGCCGCCCGTTCCGAACAGCGGGTCGCCGAAGATCGGAGCGCCCAGTGCCGCGAGATGGATGCGGATTTGATCTGGTCGACCCGTGATGGGTTGCGCGGCGACAAGCGACCGATCGAGAACGTGATCGCGCCGTAGCACGCGCACGCGCGTCAACGATTCCTTGCCGCCCTCGCGCGCGACATGCAAGCGCATCGGGCCGTGCGCGACGTCGCCGATCGGGTATCGCGCGTGACACGATTGGGGGAGTGAGCAACCGTCGACGAGCGCGAAGTACGTCTTCGTCGGCGTGCGCTCGCGGAACTGGCGCGCGAGCGACGCGCGCGCGACGCTCGTCTTGCCGAACAACAGTAGTCCCGACGTCCCGCGGCCGAGTCGGTGCACGGGCGACGCGTCGGCTCGATCGGGAGCGCTCACACGCACGAGATGGAACGCCGTGCGTTCGAAGAACGGACCTGCGGCCAGCACTTGGAGTCCAGCAGGTTTCTCGAGGACTAGGACGTGCTCGTCCTCGAACACGATCACGAGTTCGGTCGGCGCGTCCGGCTCGCGCCAAGGCGGGCGGTGGTAGGTGACGGCGTCGCCGACGCGCAGTAGATGCTCGATTCTGGCGACCTCGCCGTTCACGCGCACGAGGCCGGCGCGGATCGACTCGTCCCAGTCCGCGCGCGATCTCTTGCGGAAACGTCGCTCGTGATACGCGAGGAGGTCGAGTCCGGAATCTTCCGGCCCGACCTCGCTCGTGTAGACGTATCCGCGATTCATCAGCGCTCAACTCGTGCGGAACTTGCCGCAGGCTCGAGCGCGGTCTCGGGTCCGTGCTGCGCGCGCGCGCAGTACGAACCCGAGTCACGATCTCAACCCGTCTTCTTCGGCGCTTCCGCCGGCGGTTTCAGGTCGATCTTCGAGGCCTTCTCGATCGTCGCGAGCTTCTCGCCGATCTTCTTCTTCACCGCCGCGATCTCGCTGTCGATCTTCGCGAGCTTCTTCTTGTCCGGCGTGCGCGCTTCCATCATGTCCGCGCGCTTCTTCTCGAGTTCGCGCACCTCGAGGTCGAGGCCGTCGAGCTGGTCACCGAACACGTGGATGTCCTTGTAGAGCGGCGTCGGGTCCTTGATGTAGCTCGTCGCGAGGACGGACGACATCGCCGAGCACAGCTCGGTGCGCGACGTGTCCGACTCGAGTGCTTGCTTCTTCACGCCGTCGGCCGTGATCACGAACAGGTGTTCGGAAGAGTCGCCGGGGAACAAAGCGTGGAACGGGTGATCCGGCTGGACCACGTCGATCGGCAGGCGCACGCAACGGAACCAACGCGCGAGGAACGCGACCTTCTCGTTGTCGACGCCCGGCTGCAGCAGCGCGTCGTCGGTCTTGTTGCAGCGCGCGCATTCGCGCAAGACGAGCAGCGGTCGTTGGTCCGTGCCGGCGAGATAGCTGATCGCTTCTTCGCGGGTCAGGGCTTTACGCGCTTCCCTGACTTGCGTGCCGGCTTTCACCGGGGATGCGGTCGTCACGTACGTCGGGAACTCCCAACGGATGGACAGCATCTCGCTGACGCTAGGACCGCGCGGCGCAACCGGACCCGGTTGCGGCATTGCGGGGCCTCAACAGCCTCCGCGGGCAGGAACGGCGGTCGAGGCGAGCACGAGCCCGGCCAGACCGGCGACGAGTAGCAGTGATTTCATGTTCTGATCCTTCGACTGGGGACGCAGAGCGAACTACCTAGAGGGTACTCCTGTTTCCCGGCGAGCGGCAAGCCAGGGCATGCCGGCTACTTCTTGGGGTACTTCTTCAGGACCCATTTCCGCCACGACTCGTCCAGGTCGGCCGTGGTCTTGCCGTAGGCCGCTCGGACGGCAGCAACTTGGCCCGCGTTCACACCGGCGTCGTCGGTCGGGCTCGCGGCGGAGGGCGTCGGCGGGTCGGACAGGCGCATCGCGAGCGTGCGGAAGGCCGTCGGGTCCGTCTCGGCGAGCCACGCGACGCGCGACCACATCGTCATGTGGTGTCGCGCTTCGAACTCCGCACCGTCTTTCCACGCGAGCATTTCGTCCCAGCCCGCGACGAACTTGTTCGCGACCAATCCGTTCAACCGCTCTTCGAAGCGCCAGGTCTGGTCGTCGGGTTCGGGCGAGTCGCGTTGCACGAACACGCACCAGCGCGGTTCGGCTTTGCGGCCGTAGACGAGTCCGAGCCCGTGCTTGAACCACAGCGGGCGAATCGCGACGCCGCCGCGGAATCCGTCGCACAGCTCGTAAGTGAGGCCGGCCGCGACCATGGCATGGAGAGCGGAGTCGAGCTTCGTCCCCATCTCCTTGGTGCTTTGTGCCGACGTGCCGAAGAACCACGCGCCGCCCGGCAGCACCTTCCGATACCACGACGACTCTTGCGGACCGATCCAGCGCCGCGCGAAGCGTTGGAGCTGCCCTTTCTGTTCGGTGATCAGGACGACGAACTTTCGCTCGAGTCCGAGGTAGGGCCCTGAACCCATGTTTGGACCCGTGCTCGGAGCACTCGCCGGTTTCGCCGCGAAAGTCGCGTCTGTGACGCCGACGCGCGTTTGGAAGTCCGCGTACTGCTCCTCGAGGCGTTGCGCGTAGAGATGCAAACGCAGCCACGGGTCGATCTCGCGCACGTCCTTGCGCACGCGCGGCAGCTTCTTCGCGAGGCGCGCGAGTTCCTCCGCGAGTTTCTTCTCCTCGAAGTCGTCCGTGACGCGACGGTACGTCTGCAAGAGGGACCCGAGCTTGAAGTGCGCCGTCTCGACCCACAGGACGCGCAGCCCGCCGAGTACTTCCTCGACCTCCTTCGTCTCGATGCTCTGGGCGATCTGGAAGGGCCCGAGCGAGACGTACCCGGCGCGCTCGATGAGCTCAGGCCTGGCCTTCGTGTACGGATCGATCGCCTCGAAGACTTCCGGCGTCGAAGTGTCCGTTTGCGCGGCGCACGGCGTTTGGAGCGCGCAGAAGAACGCGCAGAACGCGGGCAAGAACAGGGCGGAGTTCGCGCTGATAGATCGGACGGGGATTCGTCGCCACATGCGCGCGATCGTAGTGATGCACGAGCGCCTGGCGCCAGACCGGGGTGGTGCGGCCGCGTTCGAGGATCCCCGTCCCGGAGGGGATTCCCGCGACTACTGAGCGGCTTCGGCCGAGCGTGCGGCCTCGGCCGCGAGCAACGCGCGCTTCGTCACCTCGCCCCAGCGATAGCCGCCGAGCGCGCCTGTCTGGCGCAGCACACGATGGCAGGGGATCAACACGCCGATCGGGTTCGCGCCGATCGCGGTGCCGACGGCGCGAGCTGCGCGGGGAGTTCCTACCAGGTTGGCGATCGAGCCGTAGCTCGACACGCACGCTTCGGGGATCGCGAGCAAGGCCTCCCACACGCGCATCTCGAAGTCGGTGCCCTTGAGGAGCAGCGTGATCGGGCGCGTCGGGTTCGCTGCGCGACCCGCGAGTCGATCGTGAAGGACTGCGGCTGCGCCGCGCACGTGTTGCTCGTCACGTTCGAACGTCGCGCGCGGCCAACGTGTGAGTGCGTGCTCGAGCTCCGCCTGCAGGCCGCGCCCTTCCGTGAACGCGAGGTGACACACGCCGCGCGCCGCGACGCCGATCAACGCCGGACCGAACGGTGTCGGCACTTCGTCCCACCGAATCACGAGTCCATCGCCGGCGCGCGCGTACTCGCCGGGAGTCATGCGCTCGAGAGTCACGAAGAGATCATGGAGTCGCGAGCCGCCGGAGAGTCCGGTGCGGAGGCTCGTCGCGAGCACCGGCACGGATCGCGCGAGATCCCGTTTGGCCGCGGACAACGTGAGTGCCTGCACGAAACTCTTCGGGCTGATCCCGGCGAGCTCGCGGCACGCACGCGAGAAGCGCGTCTCGGTGAGTCCCGCAGCGCGCGCCAATTCGGCCGGACTCGGTTGCTCCGCTGCGTGCTCGGCCGCGTGCCGCAGCGCCCGCGCCACCGCGGCGAAGTCGCCGGTTTCGGAGTCCGTGTGATCCGCGTCGCGCGCGCTAGGGAAAGTCGTTCCGTCCATGGGTGCCGCTCGATTCTGCATGGTGTCGCCTCCACGACGGACGGTGTAGGGGGTAGGCGGACGGGGATCGACCCGATCTCTGCCCGGAGCCCGGATTTCCCGAGTCTTCATGCGTTTTCGAGGCCAGTTCGCTGGAGCGAACCGACGATGGCGGCCGATCCACGTCGCGGCTATCCTCCTTCGCCGCATTCCCGAGCCATCGATGTCACCACGTCGGGCACACGGCGCCGACCGCCGTCAACAGAAAATCGATCCCAGTCCCACCATGACGACCCGAGTCTCACTATGACGACCCCCGTCCCCATGAAAGGCGTCATCCTGGCCGGTGGCCTCGGAACGCGGCTGTTCCCGCTCACCAAGATCACGAACAAGCACCTCTTGCCGGTGTTCGATCGGCCGATGATCTACTACCCCATCGAAGCCATGGTGAAGGCCGGGATCACCGACATCATGATCGTGACGGGTGGTCGCAAGTCGGGCGACTTCCTCTCGCTGCTCGGCAACGGGAAGGACTTCGGCTTGAAGCACCTGAACTACACGTATCAGGAAGGCGAAGGCGGCATCGCGCAGGCGCTCGGACTCGCCGAACACTGGGCCGCGGGCGCGCCGGTGTGCGTCATCCTCGGTGACAACATCATCGAGAAGAACATCGCCAAGGCTGCGGCGGATTTTCGCAAGCAGTCGAAGGGCGCCAAGATCCTGCTCAAGGAAGTGCCCGACCCCGAACGCTTCGGCGTCGCGACCGTGCAGAACGGCAAGGTCGTCAAGATCATCGAGAAGCCGAAGAACCCTCAGTCGAATCACGCGGTCATCGGCATCTACATGTACGACGGTCGCGTGTGGGAGATCATCAAGACGCTGAAGCCCAGCGATCGCGGCGAGCTCGAGATCACGGACGTCAACAACTGGTACATCCAGGACGGATCGATGACGTACGAGGTCCTCGATGGCTGGTGGACGGACGCGGGCACGTTCAAGTCGCTCCACTCGGCGGCGTCTCTCGTCGCCGAAGGCGGCGCGAATCTGGGCTGATAGGCCGTGATGGCATCGATGGTCCGACGTCTGCGCCACGGGTTGCGCCACGAGTTGCGCCACCGTGCGACGCGAGAACCCGCTCGTGCCTCACGGACTGCGACGCTCGCGCGATGACACGCGTCCTCGTCACGGGTGCTTCCGGCATGCTCGGGAGCCAGCTATGCCTGACGGCACCGCGTGGAGTCGTGGCGGTCGGAACGGACTTGCGCGAGGGGACCGGCGTGCCGGCTCCGGGCTTCGATCTGGCCGACGGCGGGCGCGTCGCTGAGCTGTTCCGCGCGCACGGACCCTTCGACGGTGTGATTCACGCGGCCGCTTGGACGGCCGTCGACCTGGCCGAGGAGCGCGAGGCCGATGCGGCTCGCGCCAACGTCGACGCCTCGCGCGAACTCGCGCGAGCCGCCGCGCGGGCTGGCATTCCGCTCGTCGTCGTCAGCACGGACTTCGTCTTCGACGGCGCGGGTCGGAGACCCTACCGCGTCGACGACGCGACGAACCCGCTGTCGGCATACGGGCGCACGAAGCTGGCGGGCGAAGTGGCTGCGCGCGAGGCGCACCCCGGCGGTGCTCGGATCGTACGCACGCAGTGGCTGTACGGCCCGCGCGGGAAGCACTTCCCGGGCACGATCCTCGGGCTCGCGCGCGAGCGGTCCGAGCTCAAGGTCGTCCACGATCAGATCGGAGCGCCGACATCGACGCTCGAACTCGCACCCGCGCTGTGGGACGTCCTGCGCGTCGGCGAGGCGGGCGTCTACCACGCGGCTTGCGACGGTCAGGCGTCGTGGTACGAACTCGCGGTCGCCGCGATCGAATACGCCGGCATCACCACGTGCAAGGTCGTGCCGTGCACGACCAGCGAGTTTCCGCGACCCGCAGCTCGTCCGCGCTACTCGGTCCTCGACTGTTCACGACTGACCGCGCTGCGCGGCGCACCGCTCGCGCCCTGGCGCGACGCTCTTGCACGATTTCTCGAGCTAGAAAAACGCCCATGACCCACACGATCCTCGTCACCGGCGGCGCCGGCTTCATCGGTTCGAACTTCGTCCACATGCTGGCCGAGATCCGTCCCGACGTGCGCGTCGTGAACCTCGACGCGCTGACGTATGCCGGGAACCTCGAGAACCTAGAGCCGGTCTCGAAGAACGAGAAGCACCGCTTCGTTCAGGGCGACATCACGAAGGCCGATGACGTGGAGAAGGCCTTCCAGGAAGCCTTGGGGCTAGGCGGCGACCTCGTCGTCGTCCACTTCGCGGCCGAGAGCCACGTCGACCGCTCGATCGTGTCGGGTGCGCCGTTCGTCAACACGAACGTGCTCGGCACGCAGTTGCTGCTCGACGCCAGTCGCCGTCACGGCGTGGTCAAGTTCGTGCACGTCTCGACGGACGAGGTCTACGGATCGCTCGGCGACACCGGCCTCTTCACCGAAGACACGCCGCTCGCGCCGAACTCGCCCTACTCAGCCAGCAAGGCGGGCAGCGACCTCCTCGTGCGCGCCGCCGTCCACACGCACGGTTTCGCGGCCTGCATCACGCGCTGCTCGAACAACTACGGGCCCTACCAATTCCCGGAGAAGTTCCTACCGCTCATGATCGCCAACGCGACCGAAGGCAAGTCGATTCCGGTCTACGGCGACGGGATGTACGTGCGCGACTGGCTCTTTGTCCGCGACCACTGCGAGGCGATCCTCGCCGTCCTCGAGCAGGGCAAAAATGGCGA
>JAYTBY010000647.1:0-3022 GCA_043736755.1 Planctomycetota bacterium
CCACGCGCTCCTACCCGAGACAGCGTTGCCCTGGCTGATCGGGTCGAGCGCGCTCTTGGGCGCCGTGGCGTTCTTCGCGACGGATCTGTTCACCGAGCAGATCGAATCCAGCTTCGACGGGATCCACTTCAGGTTCGAGGTCGTCGAACTGACGGTGACGGCCTTGGGGCTCGGTATCGGCGCGTGGCTCCTCACGGACAAGATCTCCACGATGCGCACGCGGGAAGCACGTCGGATCGAGGAGGAACGCGAGCGTCGCTTCCAGGTCCTCGGACGCATGGCGGCCTCGGTCGCGCACGAGGTGCGCAACCCACTCCAGACGCTGCGCCTCATCGTCGACGAGCAGCGCGCGGAGGTCGCCGGGCTGCGCGAGCACGCGCTCGTCCCCGAATTCGAAGGCTGCCTGGACCGCATCGATCGCGCCGTCGACCTCGTCTACCGATTGGCGCGGCCCGAGAGCGGCGAGTCGGAGTGCGCGGACATGGCGCAAGCGACGCGTGACTCCGTGGTCGCGCTCTCGCGGATCTCGATGGGCCGCATTGCGTTCGCCTGGGAACGGGACCCGCCACCCGCGCCGGTCGTGTCCTCCGGCGCCGCGCTGCGCATCGTGATCGACAATCTGTTGCGCAACGCCGCCGAAGCCAGCCCCGACGGCGAGAGCGTGTCGCTCGAGTTGAAGGAGAGCGACGCCAAATGGGCGCTCCGGATCCGGAATCGAGGCTCGCTGCGCACGCGCAGGGACAATCCGTCGCGCGCAGACGGTCTCGGGCTCGGCGTGCCGATCTCGCGCCAGATCGCCGAGAATGCAGGTGGCAGCATCGAACTGGCCGAGGCCGACGGCGTCGTGACCTGCACTCTTTCCTGGCCGCGCGCTGGCGAGGAGACCGCATGACGCACGGAAGCGTCTTGATCGTCGAGGACGAGACCCTCGCGCGCGAGCTCCTCGGACGTGGGCTGACGCGGGCCGGATTCGACGTGAGCTCGGCGGCCGACGGCGTGGAGGCCGCGAGTCAGCTCGATCGCGCGTTCGATTTCGTCGTCACGGACATCGTGATGCCGCGCGCGGACGGGATCGCGGTCCTCGAGGAACTCAACCGACGGAAGCACAAAGCCCTCCGCGTGGTCGTGACGAGCTTCGCGGACAAGGAGCGCGTGGTCTCCGTGCTCAACCTCGGCGCGGACTACCTCCTCGAGAAGCCGTTCGGTGTCGACGCTCTCGTGTCGGTCCTCACGCGGCTCTCGTCCGAGCGCGGCGACGATACGGGGCAACTCAACCTGTTCTTCCGGCGACGATTGGCGGGCATGCGGCTCTCGCCGCGCGAGCGTGAACTCGTGGAGATGGTGCTCCAGGGCGACTCCAACAAGCAGATCGCGCGCAAGCTCGGACTGTCCGAGCAGACGGTGAAGAACGCGCTCTCCCACGCCTACACGAGCCTTGGCGTGCAGAGCCGCGGCGAGCTCTTCCACGCCGTGTTCCCGATTTAGACGTCGCGGTCGAGCCCGGCAACGACGGGACGGCTTCGAGCCGTACCGGGCTCCCGTCGAGGGAGTTCGCCCGCGTGCGAAGCCCGTGATTTCCCGGCGCGGACGCCGCGGGCCGAGCGAGGACGGCCGCGAACTCCGGCGAAGTTGGCCAGGCACCGATCGACGGAGTTCGACCGTACTCGGTAGACTCCGCGCTCGAGTTCCCTCTTGAGCGCCGCCGAAGTCGACAAGCAGAACCGCCGACCTTGGCGCGAGAACATCGAGGCCCTGACGATGGCGATCGTCATGGCCGTGATGCTCAAGTACTTCCTCGTCGAGGCGTACAAGATCCCCACGGGTTCGATGCAGCCGACGCTGCTCGGGAACACCGACACCGAGATCTTCGACCGGATCCTGGTCGACAAGTTCAGCTACCACTTCCGCGATCCGGAGCGCTTCGAGGTCGCGGTGTTCAAGTACCCGCTGGACCGTTCGAAGAGCTTCATCAAGCGCATCATCGGCGTTGGGCCTGAGCACCTGTCGATCCGGAACGGCGACCTGTTCAGGCGCGCCGACGAATCGCAGCCCTGGAAGATCCTGCGGCGCACCGAGAACGTTCAGGATGCGGTGTGGAAGCGACTCGACCCCGCGGATGCGCGGTTCTCGGCCTGGAAACCGCTCGAAGGCACGCGCGGGTGGTCGGTCGATGGTCGCGGAACGGTCCAGGCGCGCGACGACGGCGCGGTGCGCCTGCCGAATGACAACGGCACGGTGCTCGACAATTATCGCGATGGTTATCCGGGCGAGATGGGCTCGAAGCTCCAGCGCGCCCTCGCGTTTCCGGGCGTGCACCCGGTCGCGGACCTGCGCCTCACGGGCGAGGTCACGGCGCTCGCGGGGACGAAGCAGATCGTCCTCGAGCTGCGCGAAGGTCGTCAGCTCCTACGCTTCGTGATCCCGGGGCCCAGAGCGGCAGCGGACGCACGACCGCTCGTGCGCCAAGAGGAAACGGCGACTCCCGATGCCGTGCCCGCCGAAGCTGCGGCGGCGGCGCCCTGGAAGCTCGAAGCGGGCCGAACGACCTCCTTCGCGGTGCAGAACGTCGACGACCAGATCCGGCTCGAAATCGACGGCGACGTCGTCGTCGCGCTCGAGATCCCGCCGTCGTCGAACCAGGCTTCGAGTTTCACGCTGCGCGTCGAGGGCGAGGGCGCCGACTTCGACGACCTCGAGACGTGGCGCGACATCTTCTACACGTCGGGCACGAAAGGCCGCGAATTTCGCATCCCGGCCGGGTCCTACGTGATGCTCGGCGACAACACGCAGGACTCGAGCGACTCGCGCGAGTGGCTCTTCGCGAACTATCGCTGGGATGGGCCAGGATCGGACGGCGAGTTCGTGCGCGGGAACTTCTTCCCCCCGAGCCCGCGCGACCCGTTGAACGGGAATCCGATCCAGGTGCAAGGCGGCGCCGCCGGGCCGCGCGTCTTCTTCCGCGACGAATGGGGCGAGCTGCACACCTTCATCGCCAAGCCCGGGACCCTGGGCGCGCAGGAGG
>JAYTBY010000648.1:0-3022 GCA_043736755.1 Planctomycetota bacterium
AGCGTCGTGACAGCGCCGAGCAAGGCGAGTCCGACAGCGAAGAGCGCGATGCGCATCGTCCCGAGGATCAAGCGCGTGAACGATCCGCGTGCTCGACTCGAACCACGGGCGATCGCGGATCGTGCGGCGGCGAACAGCCAACGCGCGAGCGCGAGGAAGACCTCGAGCGCGAGCCGCGCGGTCGCCCACAACGTGCCGGCCCAACCACCGCGCGCCGACGGCGGAACGGGAATCGTCGCGCCGGTGTCGGATTGGGCCGGCGAGGCGCGAGCCGCGATCGGAGACGCATCCGTGAGCGTGTGGAGCACGAGGATGTCCGAATCCTCGGGAGCTCCGCTGCGAGCGCGTACGGTCGCAAGTGCGCGCTGAACGTACGGAGTGGGCGCACCGCCTTGCGTGCCCCACGAAAGCGCCGAATCGGGCCCGGGCATCGATCGGCCCGTGGTGTCCGATTCGTGAGGAGCACGCGGTGCTGCGGGAGAACTCGGACCTGTCGGTGGAACCGCTGCAAGCTTTTGGGGCGCGTTCGTCAGCGGTGCCCCGTGGATTGGAGTCGCGGCCGCGCTCGCCCCACTCGACGAGGTCACCGCGCTCGACCTCGGTGCTGGCATTGCCGCATTGGATCCCGGCGACACCGCGGCAGCGGCCGGCGGCACCGCGCTAGCGGCCAGCGGCAACACGTTGGCGGCTGGCTGTACCGCGTTCGCGCCCGGCACGCGCGGCGGCGTCGGCGCACCCGGACGCAATCCATCCCACACACCGCGCGCGACCTCGACGGCTCCACGCGTGAGTTCCGCAGCTGTTTGCCGTGCTTCGCTGCGCTTCGGCGTGACGTCGGGCTCGTTCGAAGTCGCCGCGCGCAACGGTGTCGCAGCCGGTACCGGATTCGAAACCGTTTCGCGCGGTATGCGCGCCGAATCGCCGATGCGCGCCGAGTGACCGAGCGCGTTCAAGACGTCGGCGACGCTGCCGTAGCGATTCTCCGGCGCGAGGCGCAGACACCCGACGACGATGGGCTTCAACCGCGGGGGAAACTCAGCCGAGAACGGCGGCGGCAAGTCGTCCTCGCGCACGTGAAAGGCGCCGGGCACGATGCCTTCGTACGGGATTTTCCCGCTGAGGCTTTCGTAGAGCAGGACGCCGAGCGAATAGACATCCGCGCGGTGGTCCGCGCGATTCTTGAGCATCTCGGGCGCCATGTACTGCGGCGTCCCGCGACCGAACGAAAGCGTCGACCGCCCGTCGGCCATCATCTTCGAGAGCCCGTAGTCTCCGACGCGCGCGACGTCGCCTTTCAAAAACACGTTGCTCGGCTTCAGATCGAAGTGCACGAGGCGTCGATCGTGGAGCGCGAGTACGCCACGACACACTTGCACGAAGTAAAGCAGCGCCGTCGCTTCGTCGAGGCGCCCGGCCTTCAAGCGCCGCGCGAGCGTGTCCTCGCCTGCGTACCCCATGATCAAATACGGCACGCCCGCGGCTTCGCCCATGTCCTCGATCGAGACGAGGTTCGGATGGTCGAGCGCCGCGAAGTGCCGCACTTGCTCGAGCTCGCGCATCGCGGCGTCGCGCTGTTCCTCACCGTCGATCTTCAGGAACTTGATCGCGTAGCTCTTCCCGATCGAAGCCTTGCGCGCCTTGTAGACCTCGCCGAACGATCCGCCGCCGAGACGGTTGTGGATCTCGTATCCGGGCACGAAGTCCGGTTCACGAAAACGAGCGTAGAAGACTTCCCAATCCATCGCGGGGGGTCGGACCATCGTAGATGGCCGTGGTCAGCCATCCAAAGACGGTCTCACGGGACGGAAGATCAAAGCGAACGGCGCCTTGCCCGCCGGCCGCGCGCGCGCGACGAGGGTCACTTGCAACGTGAGCGGGAGCGCGAGGCGCGCTTCGGGCTCGGCGGATCCGCGGGTGGGGACCGTGGAGCTCGTGGGCGCGACGCCGGCGACGCAGCGGACGGTGACGCTCGAACCCATGCTCGAACTCTCGGCCGCGAGCTCGATTTCGTGCTCGAGGTCGGCGACGGGAATGGTCCGCGCGGCGCTGTTGCCGATGCGCGCGCGGCCCCCTTCCCCGAGCGGCAGGAGCAGCACACGCGGCGCGCCGCGGCATTCCGTACCGCCCGCGAGTTCGAGCCGCGCGGCGCTCGACCCGCGCTCCTTGGCGGCGAAACGGAACGCCAGGTTGCGCGCCAGCCGGACTTCGTCGCCGTCGGCGAGCGCGGTCCCGCCGGTCCCGATTTCGCGCGCGTTCACGACGAGGTTCGACCCGACTTCCGGGGCGATGCACCAGCGCGCACCGGCATGAAAATCTTCGACGAGCCGCAGAATGGCCGCGTGCGACGGCACGTCCGCGAGGAAAGGCAGATCGACGTCCGACGCTCGCAAGTGACCGATGCGCAGCGTGTCACCGACCGCGACGAGGAACTCCCCCGCGTCGTCGACCGCGAGAAGAAAGCTCGGCGCGCCGGGAGTCGTCGCGGACATGGGCGCGGAGGATAGGGCGCGGTCACCGAGTCCCCCACACTCGCTTCTGAAAGCAGAGGACCTGGAGGTGGGGCGACGCGACCTGTAGGACGACGGAGGCGAAGCTGCATCGATCGCGTGCGCCGCGACGACGGGACTCGCGACGTGCAGCCGATCGGACTGCGGATCGTGTCCACGTGCGGTCAGGAATTCGCGGAGGAATCGCAGGAGGTGACGCACGCTTGGCCCACTGCGTCGCACGGGCCGCGAGGTTTCCTCGACCGCTCCGGAGCCAGGTCGCACGCTCCCGGCCCATCCCTCTGACTCGCGCAGTCCTGGGCTCGGTGCGTGGCCCAGCTCCCGTGCACCCCACGAGGTATGCGCGGCCGCGCGCGTAGCGAAACAGAGCGATTCGTCGCGCCGGGAGCGCGATCGAGTCCTCGCCGAACTATCCGCGACCACTCCTCTCCCGGACGCCCTCACCCTCACGCACGAGAGGCAGCGTCACGAGCCAGCCCGCGGCGAGCAGGTACGCGTGGATGTGACTCATCGGA
>JAYTBY010000649.1:0-6579 GCA_043736755.1 Planctomycetota bacterium
AACCGAGCGGCCCTCTGTGCGCCGTCCTCGTGCTCGATCCATGCCGTGATGATCCGAAGGTCTCGCTGAGCCTGAGGCGCGAAGCGGAATGAGCTCACGAGGCGTTCCTCAGGCGAGCCTCGGACTCGAGTCGCAGCTGCTCCATGAACTCCTCGCCGTCGACCGTGTCGCCCGCGAGCATCTCGCGGTAGCCGGTCTCGATGTTCCGGTGGAGCTCCTCGCGCCACGCGTCGTATGCCCCGTGTCCGCATGCATCGCGCTCCATCAGGAGCCGCAACGCGTCGCGCAACACTTCGCCCTCGCTCGCGGCTCGGCCCGAGCGGACCTGCTCGGCGATGTACTCGGCCTCTTTCGCATTCAGCGGAACTTCCATCGCGGACCTCCTAGGAACTCGACACCAAGTACTGCGCCACCGGCTCGCCGACCCGATCGCGTAGGGCGTACGGACCGCGCGAACCGTGGAGGATGTCGACCACTTCGAGCGGCACGACGTCGGCGCGGTAGACGACGAGGTACCTGTACACCGTCCAGAATCGGTGCGAGTGTGACGTCAGATCTGGACGCACACGCCCCATTCCTGGATGGGTAGCCAAGCGCTGAAACGCTCGGGTGAATTTCAGGCGCACACGCTCGGCGCGGTCACTTCCGCTCTCGCACGCAATGACGGTCAGGATGTCGTCGAGAGCGCGATCCGCGCGTTGAGACAAGACGAAATCGCTCACAGGATCGGCTTCCTTGCCGCGATGCGGAGCCGCATGCGCTCGAGCGCTTCCTCGCCGTCGACGGTCTTGCCATCGAGGCACTCCTGGTGGCCGACCTCGATCGAGCGACGCGCGGCATCCTGCCACTGCTCGTAACTCGTGGCTTCGCCCGACGCGTGTTCCATCCGGAACTGCAGCGCCTCGCGCAACACTTCGGACTCGCTCGCCGCTCGCCCCGAGCGGATCTGCTGGTCGACGTACTCCCTCTCGGGCCCGCTCAGTGAGATCTCGATGTCCATGCCGCGACCCTACTCCGCGCGCGGAAAACCTGCCAATGGGCCTCACGCGCGGAACTCGCGCACAGATTCGTCCCCTGGATTCACCGTTCCACGCATCGAGAACCGGTCCGAGTCCTTGCGCCCGATCCACCACACCGACGAAGCTGTCCCGCGATGAACGTCCTCCTCGAGATCCACGAGAAATCCCGCCGCGCGAACCTCCGCATCGTCCTTCCCGAGACGCAGGATCCGCGCGTGCTCCAAGCGGCGGCGAGGCTCGCAGCGCAGGGTCTCTGCACTCCCGTCCTGATCGACGGCGGCAAGATGGCCTCGGCCGCGCCGCCCGGCATCGACGTCATCGCGACGAAACGCGATCCGCGCACGAAGCAGTTCGCGGCCGAACTGCACGAGCGACGCCGCATGAAGGGCATGACGCACGAGCAGGCGTTGGAGCGCGCGCTCGATCCGATCGGGTTCGCGGCGTTCCTCGTCCAGTCCGGTGACTGTCACGCTGGCGTCGCGGGCAGTGAAGCCGCGACGGCCGACGTCCTGCGCGCCGGCTTGCAGATCATCGGCCTCGCGCGCGGCAACGCGACGCTCTCGTCGTGCTTCCTCATGGTGTTCCCCGATCGCGTCTACACGTACGCCGATTGCGGCGTCGTGCCCGATCCGACGGCGGAACAACTCTGCGACATCGCGCTCGCGGCGGCGGAGTCGCATCGCAAGCTGACCGGCGAAGCGCCGCGCGTCGCCATGTTGTCGTTCTCGACGTACGGATCGGCGTCGCATCCGAAGGTCGACAAGGTGAAGAAGGCCACGGAGCTCCTGAAGCGTCGCGCGCCAGGTTTGACTTGCGACGGCGAGCTGCAAGTCGATGCCGCGATCGTGCCCGCGGTCGCGGACAGGAAAGCGCCCGGCTCGGCGCTTGGCGGCAAGGCCAACGTGCTCGTCTTCCCCGACCTCGACGCGGGAAACATCGCGTACAAGCTGAGTGAGCGCTTGGGCGGCGCGAAGGCACTGGGCCCGCTCGTTCAAGGGTTGGAGCGGCCATTCATGGACCTTTCGCGCGGTTGCAAGCCCGACGACATCGTCGACGTGGCGTGTATCGCCTCGATCCTGGCAGGATGAGGGGCGTGAAGACCCCGACGATCCGCGCCGCGTTCCTCCTCGCCGTGCTCGCGGCCTGTTCTCGCGATGATGCGCCGCCGACATCCGCGGCGACGGATACGGGGGGGACGCGCGGCAAGTCCGCGGTCGTCCCTGCAAAGCCGGAGATCCTGCCACCGGAGAAGCGGCGCGTGCTCGCACTCGAAGGCGGTGTGCGCGTCGAAGTCCTCGCCGAAGGTCAGGGTTCGATCATCGGGCCGGGTGACGAGGTCGCATTCTCGATGACCTTGTCGTACGTGCCGACGCCGCCGGATCCCGCAGCCGAAGCGGTGCCGGTCGAGGCCGTCGAGGATGCGCAGGCCGAGAAACCGAAGTCCAAGTCGAAGTCGAAGTCGAAGCGCAACGAGGACGAGAAGTCCGCGGACTCGCCCACCGAGACAGCGAAGAGCGCTGCGACGGACGACGCGAAGCCGGTCGAGATCGCGGGCGCGTCCAGCGAAGGATCCGTCGCTCCGGCCACGACGACGGACGAGACGTCGAAGGGCGACGTGGCGAAGCCGGAGACGGACACAGTGAAGGTCGAGGATGCGGTGCCGGCGACCGACAGCGCGGGCGCCGATGCTCCCGGCGCGAAAGAGGTCGATGTCGTGGAGTCGGAACTCGTCGCGATCGATCCGACGCAGGTGAAGCCTGTCGACTCGGTGACGACCGCGACCACGGGGATGGACGCGAACGCAGCGACCGACGTCGCGCCGAGCGCGACCGATCCGCAATCCACGACTCCGTCCGATGCGAGCGCGGCCGAACCGACCGCCACGGCACCGCCGCCGGATCCCCTCGCCCCGCCCCTCGAGCCCGTGATCGTCCTCTCGACGAAAACGCTCGGCATGCCGATTCGCGGACGCGTGGGAGCGGATGGCGAACTCATGCCCGGACTGTCGCGCGCGCTCGTCGGACTGCGCGCCGGGACCATCGCCGAGATCATGCTCCCGCCCGAATCCGCGTACGGCGCGGGTGGCCTTCCGAGTGCTGGAATCCCGGCCGGAACTCTGCTCCTCGCACGCATCGAGATCCGCGAGGTGCGCCGGTGAATGCGCGCGTATTTGCAGGTGTCGCGACTCTCGCACTCGCCGTCACGAGCTGCGGCATTCTCGCTCCGACGCGACGCGCTACGCAGCACACGGCTCCGTCCGTGCGCACGAGCACGGGCGTCCTGTACGAGGAACTGTTGCAAGGTATCGGTGCGCCGGCCGCGCTCGGCGATGAAGTGCTTCTCGACTACGTCGTCTCCCTCGAAGACGGGACGCGCGTGGACTCGACGCTCGACCGAGGATTGCCGGTGCCGGTTCGGCTCGGCGAAGCGTTCCTCCGCGGACTCGACGATGGACTGCTGGGTATCCGAGCCGATGGACGGCGTCGCATCGTCGTCCCGCCGGAGCTTGGGTATGGAGACGCGGGCGTAGTCGGTCTCGTGCCCCCGGGCGCGACCCTCGTGTTCGAGGTGCACGCGATCGAGTTGCGGCCGCGCAAGCACTGACAACCGGCAGCCGCCCTGCCCGAGTCACGAGTGTGGTAGGGCAGCGAATCGAGTCGCTACGCTCCACTCTCCCGCGGGCCCCCGTCGGCGCCACGCGGGTGCGGCATCGAGTCGACCGAGGTAGAGTGAGTTCATGCTCCACCCCGCGAAGTTGCGCAACCTGATGCTTGCCATCGCAGCGCATCCGGGCGTGAAGCAACTCGGGCTGACCAAGCTCTGGAAGTTGATCTACTTCGTCGACGTCGCGGCCTTGCGCTCGCACGGCTCGACCATCACGGGGTCCGAGTTCGTGAAGTACCCCTACGGTCCGGTGCCAAGTCGAGGGGAAAAGACTCTGAAGGCGATGCGCGGAGAGGAACTCCTCGACACAGAGCAACGCACGAGTGGCTCGTTCTCGCAGACTTTGGTCAAGGCTATCGAAAAGGCCGACATGAGCGTGTTCTCCCTCGAGGAACGCAACATCATCGACGAGGTGTGCACCTCCTTCGGATCTAGAACGGCGAGGGAACTTTCGGAATTGAGCCACCTCGAGCCGGCTTGGGCGCTTGCACGCGACCTCGAGGCACTGGATCCCGAGTTGATGGCGTACGGCAGCGCAGAAGATCCCGAAGGACTCTAGCCGTGGCCGCTGGACGTGTGCGTTGCACGAGCCGCCTCCAGCGTGCGGCGAGGAAGTCCAAGCATCGCATCGAGGATGCCTGCTCTAACGTGTGCTCGGTCCTGGCACTGAATCCGCAGTACGGCGTCGTCACCAAGGGTCACCCCACGCTGCGCAAGATGCGGGTGAAGGCACCTGGGCTGACGGCGGGCAAGAGCGGTGGGTATCGGCTGATCTACGCGACGGCGTTCGTCGACGAGTGCCACCACTTCGTGCTGCTCGAGCTCTACTACAAGGGTGAACGCGAGGACCTCGAGCCCAGCGATTACAACAGGTTGAAGGTCGAAGCTGCGGCGATCCTCGGGAGCGTGCTCGACTATCCCTGGCAGCCTTGCGGGGACTCGTAGTCCGGGCCGAGTGAGTCGGGGTTGCTCTAGCGATGGATCACTCGCGATCGAGTGCCTTGATCTCGGCGACCGTGACGATGCGCGTCGGCCCGAACACACGGTGGAGCTGCGCGGCCTCGGCGAGGTTCTGGGTGCGGAGCCGAAGTTCGACCATCGCGAGGAGTGCAGCCGCTTCGAGGAGTACGCAGGACTTGGCCGGCGTGGTCTGCACGATGTCTTGCGCTCGGGGTAAGTCGCTCGCTGCGAACGAGCTGCTGACCACGACGAAATGCAGCGTCTCGAAGCCTTCCCGGCGCAGGTCCGTGGCGTGGGTCGCGACGTACTCGCGGAACTTCCGATCCTCAGTGCCCATGACGAACCCCGACCGACGGAGCTTGGCGTCGTAGATGAGTGCCCACCGGCCACTCGTGCAGCGCGCGATCCCGTCTGCGACGCGACCACTGCCTTGGCCGAGCTCGAGGACTTCGAGGCCCAAGAGGCGAAACGCAACCGCGACTCGTTTCTCGAAGACAACGTTCTCGGTCAGGCCAAGCGTGCGACAGGCGGCGACGATCGCTGGGTCTCCAGCGGCGAGCGCGGGAAGGCACGCCACCACCGGCGGGACGTAACTGTCGTCCAAGACGGTCGTGTCTCCCGCAACCTCGAGGCCGATGATCGGGTGCGGGTCGTCCGCCAAAGTTCGGGCTGTCGACGCACGTAGCTCAAGGATGGCGCAGACGTCCTCGTAGCCGGACTGCGCGCTAGCCCAGCGCAGAGTAGCCTCCGCGATCGCGTCCTGAGACCCGAAGCGTCGCCGATAGGTCTTCGCTGACGCGATGGCGCGGCCGTTAGCGCTGGCAAAGTGCATTTAGCTCACGGTCGGGAACCGACTCAACCGCCGCGTCTCATCCGCGACGTACCGCAGCATCGAGCCGGAATCCGTTGCTTGGGTTCGCTCGTTCGGTGCGAATCCAGCCTCGAGCAAGAACGAGTTCCACGTTAGCCATAGTCTCCCTCTCCACAGGCTCTTGCTCTCGCCCGCCTCCTTGGTGAACTGCTCCACGCCCGGCACGGAGCCCTCACGTTCGGCGAATGCGCGGTACTTGGCGATAAGCTCCGCTCTCCGAGCGTCACGCTCTTCCGGCTTCATGCGTTCCACGGTACTGCACGATCGCGAGGCCGAGCCACCCCGATCCGGCGGCGAGGGGCCCGCGCGACTTCGGCGCGAAACCACGTCAACGGCTCGACGACGGGGCGTTGGCTTGAGTCGACCGCAATCCACGCATCGCGGAGTCCGGACAACAAGACGTCGGGGCCGACCCGAAGGTCGACCCCGACGTTGGCCTGATCGGCTCACCCGGACACCGCGGGGGTGTCAGGGATCGGGCGCTCGCTACTGGTACTGACTGCTGTCGCAATCACGACCTCTCGGCTGAGCGCTCGCTCGCTCAGCCTTGCGGCTTCGCGGTGCAGCTCGACTTGCTGGCTTCGCAAGAACTCTTGGCCGCCGAGTCACACGACGCCTTCGCGGCGTCATCGCAACCAGCCTTGCCGCTTTCGCAGCAGCCGGCCTTCGGCATGTTGGCACCGGAGTCGTCGGCGACCGACTTCTTCTCCGTGTTGCAGGCGACCAGGCTCACGAGGGCCAGCGCGGCGATAATCATCTTCATAGTGGGTTCTCCTTCTGCAGAGGTTTCTCGAGCTGCTCGCGACTCTTGTCGAGCCGCACACAGCGGGGCCCGGGGCTCTAGAGGTCCTGGGCCGTAGCGAACACGATACGGGGATCGACCCAGGGTTGGGGCGGACCTGCGTAAAGGAACGCTGAAAACTGCGGGGACCGGCCCGTTTCGGCCGGGAAAGCGCCCGCCTGGCGGCGCCGAGGGGGCGAGCCGAGCCCTTGCGCCGCAGTCGGTCGATGCGCAAGGTCGCCGCCGCCATGACGAACCGGATGACGATTCTTGCCGTCCTCACC
>JAYTBY010000650.1:0-6569 GCA_043736755.1 Planctomycetota bacterium
GATCCTAGGACGCAAGCGCGGAATGACGCAGCTGTTCGCCGCCGACGGCACGGTCACTGGTGTGACCGTGGTTGAGGCGGGTCCGTGCGTTGTCACGCAAGTCAAGACCATGGCCCGCGAAGGCTACGACGCGATCCAGATCGCCTTCGAGGACGTCACCGACAAGCGCGTTGCGAAACCGCAAGTCGGCCACTTCCAGAAGGCCGGAGTCGGCTCGAAGCGCTTCCTGCGCGAAGACCGGCCCGATCGCGGCCCCGCCGCCGTGCGGGAGGCTGGCGTGACGAAAAAGGTCGGCGACACGCTGACCTGCGACGTCTTCCAAGTCGGCGACCTCGTCGACGTGATCGGCACCTCGAAGGGCCGCGGTTTCGCCGGCACGATCAAGCGCCACGGCTTCAGCCGCGGCCCCGAGACGCACGGCTGCATGAACGTGCGCCAGCCCGGCTCGCTCGCCAGCAAGCGCATCGGCAAGGTCGTCAAGGGCAAGCGCCTCGGCGGCCACATGGGCGACGAGCGCTGCACCTCGAAGAACCTCGCCGTCGTCAAGATTGACACCGAGCGCAACCTGCTCTATCTGCGCGGATCGGTCGCGGGCCCAGCCAACGGGTTCGTCCAGGTCCAGACCGCGAAGACCGGGTATCGCGCCAAGAAGGCGGGGGCCTAAGCCATGAAGGTGCAGAGCTACGACGCGAGCGCTTCCGGCAAAGCCGGCAGCATGGGTGAGGCCGAGTACGACACGAAGGCCTTCGGGACCCAGGTTCTCTACCGCACGCTGAAGGACGCCGTGGTCATGTACCACGCGAACCAGCGCCAGGGGACGGCCAAGGTCAAGACGCGCGCCGAGGTCCACGGCAGTCACAAGAAGCCCTGGAAGCAGAAGCACACCGGTCGCGCGCGCGCCGGCGACAAGAAGTCGCCGATCTGGCGCAAGGGCGGCACGATCTTCGGGCCCCACCCGCGCGATTTCTCGTACCACATGCCGCGCACGGCGAAGCGCGTAGCGTTGCGCTCGGCGCTCTTCGGCAAGATGAAGGACAACGAGCTCGTCCTGGCCACGCTGCCGAAGATGAACGCGCCGTCGGCCAAGGCCGCGCGCCAAGTCTTGAAGGACCTCGGCACGCCGCGTCGCGTGCTGGTGCTCCTCGGTGAGGCCGACGTCAACGTGTGGAAGTCGTTTCGCAACTTCCCGGGTGTGGTCGTGAAGATCGCCGCCGATCTGAACGCGCGCGATGTCGTCAACGGCGGGACCATCGTCGCGGAGCGCGCGGCGCTCACGGCGCTCGCGGACCGCGTCGGGACTCACAAGACCGGAGGTGTCGCGTGACACGGCTCGAACTGCTCTATCAGGTCGTGAAGTCGCCCGTCGTCACGGAGAAGGCGACCGACGATCAGCTCAAGCGCAACGCCTACACGTTCCGCGTCCCGGTCACGGCCAACAAGGTCGAGATCCGCGTAGCGGTCGAGAAGCTGTTCAAGGTCAAGGTGGTTTCCGTCAACACGTTGCGGATCAACCCCAAGATGCGTCGCCGCGGCTGGGTCGCGGGTCAGACACCGAATTGGAAGAAGGCGATGGTGGCGCTCCGCGAGGGCGACACGATCGAGATCCTCTGAAGCCCTAAGAAAAAGACCACACGACCATGGGCATCAAGATCTATCGACCGACCTCCGCTGGCCGACGCCACGGCACGGTCCTCGACTACGCCGAGCTGACGCGCGTGGAGCCGGAGGAGAGCCTCCTCCGCCCGTTGCGCAAGACCGGCGGCCGGAACAACCACGGCCACCAGACGCGCCGTCACCGCGGTGGCGGTAACAAGCGCATGTACCGCGTCGTGGACTTCCGTCGCGACAAGGATGGGATCCCGGCCAAGGTCCACTCGATCGAGTACGACCCGAACCGCTCGGCGTTCCTCGCGTTGCTCCACTACGCGGACGGCGAGAAGCGCTACATCATCATGCCGCTCGGGCTCGTGGTTGGCGCGACGCTCCTGTCGGGCAAGACCGCCGACCCGACGCTCGGCAACTCGATGAAGCTCGCCGACATCCCCGTCGGCATGGAGATCCACAACGTGGAGCTCCACATCGGGAAGGGTTCGCAGATCTGCCGTTCGGCGGGTTCCGTCGCTCAGCTGACCGCGCGCGAAGGCAACTACGCGATCGTCACGCTCGCCTCGGGCGAACTGCGCAAGGTCCATGTCGAGTGCCGCGCGACGATCGGTCGCATCGGCAACATGGACCACCAGAACGTCAAGCTCGGCAAGGCCGGGCGCAAGCGTCACATGGGCCATCGCCCGGTCGTGCGCGGCACGGCGATGAACCCGGTCGACCACCCCATGGGCGGCGGCGAAGGCCGCACGGCCGGCGGTCGCCACCCCTGCTCGCCCTCGGGCGTGCTGGCGAAGGGCGGCAAGACGCGCCGTCCGAGCCACCCGACGGACAAATTCATCCTGCGACGCCGCAAACCTGGCCCGCACCACTCCTGAGCTAGAACCATGGGACGTAGCCTCAAGAAGGGCCCCTTCATCGACGACCACCTCGCAAAGAAGGTGGCTGTGCAGAAGAAGAGTGGCAAGCGCGACGCGATCACGACGTGGTCGCGGCGTAGCACGATTCCGCCCGATTTCATCGGGCACACGTTCATGGTGCACAACGGCCGGATGCACATCCGCGTCGTCGTCACCGAGGACATGGTCGGTCACAAGCTCGGCGAGTTCTCGCCGACCCGCGTCTTCCGCGGTCACACGAACAAGAAGGAAGAGGCCAAGCCCGGCATCGGAGCACCGGCATGAGCGACGCACGCGAATTCACCGCGAAGCATCGCTTCGCGCGCATCACCGCACGGAAGGCAGGGCGTATCGCCAACCTCATCCGCGGACGCAGCGTGAACGAGGCGATCGAACTCCTGCAGTTCACGCCCAACCGCGGCGCAGCCTTCTACATGAAGGTCGTCAAGTCGGCCGTTGCGAACGCGAGCCTCGACGAGGCCGTGAACGTGAACCGGCTCTACGTCTCGGACGCGCGCGCCGACGTCGGCCCGCTCCTCAACGATCGCTTGCGCTTTCGACCGGGTCCGCAGGGGCGCGCGATGCCGTTCGCCAAGCGCCTCAGCCACCTGACCATCAAGGTCCGTGAGGTCGAGGAGATGGTCGAGCCGGAGCCGAAACCGAAGGCGAAGCGCTCCAAGAAGAAGGACCGGCCGCAGTTGAAAGCCAAGACTCTCGCGAAAGCAGGGCAGGCCTGAGGGCCAGACGACCATGGGACAAAAGATCCATCCGCTCGGCTTCCGCCTCGGCATCGTCGAGCCTCATCGCTCGCGCTGGTACGCGAAGAAGAAGGACTTCGGTCGCCTCCTCCTGGAGGACCGGAAGGTCCGTGACCACGTCTCCAAAGAGTTCGGCTCCTCGGGGATCCCGCGCATCGAGATCGAGCGCACCTCGGAAGCGGTTCACGTGATCATCTACACCGCTCGTCCGGGCGTCCTCGTCGGGCGCAAGGGCATCCGTGTCGAGGAGCTCAAGAAGGAGCTCCAGAAGATCACGAAGACGACCGTTCACCTGACCCTGCACGAGGTCAAGCGCCCCGAGCTCGAGTCGAAGCTCGTCGCGGAAGGTGTCGCCGAGGCGCTCGAGAAGCGCATGGCGTTCCGCCGTGCGACGAAGCGCGCCATGCAGACCACCATGCAGGCCGGAGCGAAGGGCATGAAGATCGAACTGAACGGTCGCCTCGGCGGTGCCGAAATGGCGCGTCAGTCGAAGGAACGCGAAGGCCGCGTCCCGCTGTCGACGCTACAGGCGCACCTCGACTACGGCACGGCGATCGCGAAGACGACCTACGGCGTCATCGGCGTCAAGGTCTGGATCTACAAGGGCATCATCGAGCGCGGCAAGATGGTCGATTTCCGCTCGACCACCGGCTCCAGCTCGCGCGCGGAACGTGCGAAGCGCGCACCGGCTCGTCCCCAAGCTCAGAAGGAGGCCCGCAATGTCGCTGATGCCTAAGCGGACGAAGTTCCGCAAAGTTCACCGCGGAAAGATGAAGGGCGAGGCCACGCGTGGCCATCGCGTCGCGTTCGGCGACTTCGGCCTTCAGTGCATGGACTACGCCTGGTTGCCGGCGAAAACGCTGGAAGCCGGACGTGTCGCGGCCAGCCGCGCGAGCGGTGGCGCAGCGCGCGTGTGGATCCGTGTCTTCCCGCACAAGCCCGTCACCTCGAAGCCCGCCGAAGTGCGGATGGGTTCGGGCAAGGGCGAAGTCGAATTCTGGGCCTGCGAACTCAAGCCCGGCACTGTCATCTACGAGATCGGCGGCGTCACGGAAGACAAGGCGCGCCAGGTCTTCAAGCGCGTCGCTCACAAGATGCCGGTCAAGGTCAAGATGATCCGCCGGCTCCCGACCACCTGAACCCCGCGGACCTCAAGGAGCAGACCCCATGAAGATCGACGAGATCCGCGGCAAGACCGGCGACGAGATCGATTACGAGCTCGCGACCCTGCGCAAGGAACTGTTCGACCTGCGCTTCAAGTCAGCGACGCAGAGCGTGCAGAACCCGTCACGCATCCAGCAGCTGAAGCGCACGATCGCCCGGCTCCTGACCATCCAGAACGAACGCCAGGCCGGCATCCGTGGCCAAAAGCCGCGTTGAGCGGAAGACACCAGTCATGACGATCACTCGCAACAGCCGCAGGACGACCGAAGGCAAGGTCACGAGCGACAAGATGGCCAAGACCATCACTGTCCTCGTGAGCCGGACCTACCGGCACCCGAAGTACGGCAAGTACATGAAGAAGCAGGTCAAGTACCACGCTCACGACGAGGAAAGCCTCGCCAAGGTGGGCGACCACGTCGAGATCGTGGAGTGCCGACCGACCAGCCGCCTCAAGCGCTGGCGTCTGGTCCGCATCATCGATCGCGCGCAGGCCGCTGCCCAGGTCGACTTCAACCCTGAAGGAGGTGTCGCATGATCCAGATGCAGACCTTCCTCGACGTCGCCGACAACACCGGCGCCAAGCTCGTGCAGTGCATCAAGGTCATCGGCGGGACGCACCGTCGGTACGCCGGCCTGGGCGATGTGATCGTCGTCAGCGTGAAGAAGTCGCTGCCCGGGTCTGAACTCAAGGCCGGAACGGTCGCCAAGGGCGTGGTCGTGCGTTGTCGGAAGAACACGCGCCGGGCCGACGGCTCGTACGTGCGCTTCGACCAGAACGCCCTGGTCTTCGTCGACGCCGACAACAACCCGAAGGGCACGCGCATCTTCGGAGCCGTGGCGCGCGAGCTGCGCGACAAGGACTTCATGAAGATCATCTCGCTCGCGCAGGAGGTGGTGTGATGCGACTGCGCACAGGCGACACCGTCATGGTGATGGCTGGCAACGACAAGGGCCGGAGTGGGCTCGTCAAGACCGTCGATCGGGCCGCGGGCCGGGTCGTGGTCGAGGGCATCAACCTGCGCTGGAAGCACAAGAAGCCCAGCCAGAAGAACCCCAAGGGGGAGCGCGTGCAGATCGAGATCTCGATCCACGCGAGCAACGTCTCGCACGTCGATGCGAAGGGCGAACCGACGCGCGAGACGCCGGATCGCAACGAGAAGAACCAAGCGGCCGCTAAGAAGGCTGCGAAGAAGAGCGGGGGACGCTGAGAGCCATGGCCAAGGTCAAGAGCAAAGACGCGCCGGGCAGCGGTGGAGCCGGAGACGCCAAATCGGCCGGTAGTGCCCAATCCGGCACTGTCCAGTCCGTCGTCCCGCGTCTCAAGGCGAAGTACGACGCCGACGTCAAGGGGCGCCTCAAGGAGCGCTTCAAGATCGCCAACCCGAACGCGATCCCGCGTCTCGAGAAAATCGTGATCGACATGGGCGTCAAGGGCGCCGTCGAGAACAAGACGCGTGTCGACCAGGCCGCTCGCGACCTCGCGACGATCAGTGGTCAGCGCGCCATCATCAAGAAGTCCAAGAAGGCAATCTCGGGCTTCAAGCTGCGCGAGAACATGCCCATCGCGTGCATGGTGACCCTTCGTCGCCAGCGCATGTGGGAGTTCGCCGACCGCCTGTTCTCCATCGTCCTCCCGCGTATCCGCGACTTCCGCGGCGTGAAGGACAAGCTGGACGGTCGCGGGAACTTCACGCTCGGTCTTTCCGAGCAGACGGTCTTCCCGGAGATCGACTTCGACAAGGTCGAGTTCCAGCAGGGGATGCACATCACGTTCGTGACCAGCGCCGGCACGGACGAACACGGTTACGCGTTGCTCAAGGAGCTCGGCATGCCGTTCCAGGTCCGCGAGACGAAGGGCAAGAAGTAGGGACTGATCGATGGCCAAAACCACCTGGATCGTCAAGTGTTCGAAACCCGCGAAGTTCAGCACGCGCAACTACACCCGTTGCTCGATGTGTGGACGCGCTCGTGCCGTGTACCAGAAGTTCAAGATCTGCCGCATCTGCCTGCGCGAGCTCGCTCACAAGGGCGAGATCCCCGGCATGATCAAGTCCTCGTGGTGAGATCGGAGAAGCCCTCATGACCATGACCGATCCGATCGCCGACATGCTCACGCGGATCCGCAACGCAACGCGGGTCCAGAAGA